>CAZPTF010000164.1:0-8960 GCA_964589015.1 uncultured Anaerolineae bacterium | reverse complement strand
TCCTGGCTGCGCCTCCCTCTCGTGGCTCTCCTTTACAAATCGCAAAACTCGGTTAGAATGAGTTAGCATTTGCTGTTCATATTAGAGATATGGAAAGGAGAGACGATCATGAGACGGTTCACGTTACTGCTCGTGGTGTTGTTGCTCGGTTCATTGTCGATTGCGCCTCTCACGCCGGCGCAGGCTGCTACAAGTATTCTCACGATTGCTGCGCCAGATTCCGCACGTGTTGTCTCTGCCGAGGATACCAGCGGGACTGCGGACCTCAAAGCAGTGCCGCGTCCGCCGGATGGCGTCATCATCGAATGGAAGGCTCCTCCCAGTTCGACGACCATCGTGTACAAGTATCCCAGCTCGGTGCATTCGCCGGAAGCGATCACGCAATTCTACGTCGATACGCTGCCCGGCCTCGGTTGGGTGTGGCAGTCCAGAGGTGGTAAGACTCTGGAGCAGAGCATTGCGGAAAACAAGCTCAACTATAACTACACGGGCTCCCAACCGCTCAAGAATCTGCAGCTGGAAGTACGCAACAACGGCACGGTTCGTATCTACGTTACGCATGCTCGACGGGAAAGCGGCGATTTCAGCCTGTTCGCAGGCTATCCGTTGGCTCTGGGTGAGGACATGGCGGGCGCTTACGACCTGAAGGCAGTGCCCCGTCCGCCGGATTCGATCATCTCTAGCTGGAAAGCGACGCCGACCTCGGTTAAAATCGGATATCGCTATGACTGGGAAAAGCACAGCATGGCAGACCTCGTCGATTACTACGTCCGGACGCTGCCGGAACTGGGTTGGGTGTGGGTCTCGCGCGGCGGGCAGACGTTGGAACAGAGCATCGCCCAGCGCAAGTTGTATTACGATTATGCGGGCGCGCACCCGCTGAAGAACCTGCAATTGCAGGTCACCGACGACCGTACCGTGGACCTGTACGTGACCTACCCGTCTCGGGACCTCGAAGACCTCAGCCTGTTCGACGGGCACCCATTGCTGTTGGGCGAGGACCTGCCGGGGACATACGACCTGAAGGGCGTGCCGCGTCCACCGGACGCGGTGATCGCCGGCTGGAAAGCGGGCCCGACATCGCTGACAATCGATTATCGCTACAACTGGGAGCGGTACAGCCCGTCTGATATGATCTCGTTCTACGTTGAGGCGCTGGCGGTGTTCGGCTGGGTGTGGGAATCGCGCGGGGGCAAGACGTTGGAACAGAATATGGCGGCACGAGAGCTTGCCTACAAGTATGAAGGGCAAATGACCCTGAACAAGCTGACCCTCGATCTCAGGGACGACCGGACCGTGCACATCTACGTAACCTACGCCAGGCGTGAAGCCGATGACCTCGACCTGTTTAGCCTGGATGGACCTGTCGTGGTCATGTATGACCCGGATACGACCGTGAACATAGAGCAGGAGATCAATATCGATATCGATCAGAGCCAGCAAGTGACGCAGGATATCGTGATCGCAGGAAGTACCGGCTTCTTTATGGTCACACCGCCGCCGACTCCGCTTGCGAGTCTGCCTTTCCACCATGTCGAGATCGGCGACCAGCTTTGTTCGCGTGACGAGCTATATTTCACCCTGAGACTCGAAAAGCAGCCCGATTATCCGCTGATGGATTATGTGGGTGTGCGTTTCAGCGTGCTCGATAACGATTCTCGTTTCCTGCAGGTCGTGCCCGTTCCGAACAAGGATGAACAGGGCCAAACGATCATCGAGCCTCTGCAGGTCGATGTGTTTGGCGCGGGGGGTCAGCCCCTGTTGCAGATGGAAAGCCTGACCGGCACGGTTACCACAAGTGCCGCGGCCATTTACGAAGCGCTGGTGCAGCCAGGGGTGCAGTCTCCCGTCAGCTATCAGCTCGGGTGGGATAGGCCGCGCGCGCCTGGCGAACGGATAGACTTTCTGGTGCACATGAGCGGAACCGTGGGTGTTCCGTTCGGTGCGATAGTTGAGACGCTGGCGGATCCCGCCGGATTCCTGCCTGCGGATTCGCACCAATCGTTAGTGATCTGCCAACCGTAGAGGGCGGCAGGTCACGATGTTCGATAGAACGAAAGGGGGAGCCATCTACCCATGACGAGACTGACCCAATTGTCTGCCTGGCGTGCTCTGGGAGACCATTACCGGACGATGGCCGAGGTCCACATGCGCGATCTCTTCACGCAGGACCCTGACCGTTTTCACAGGTTTTCGCTGCACTTCGGCGATATCCTGTTCGACTATTCCAAAAACCGCATCACCCAGAAAACCGTGTCGCTTCTCCTGGAGCTGGCAGAGGAGGCCGGGCTGGCGGAGGCAATTGCGGCGATGTTCAGCGGGCGAAAGATCAACACGACGGAAAACCGCGCCGTTTTGCACGTCGCTTTGCGCAACCGTTCGAACCGTCCGATCTTCGTGAACGGGCAGGACGTTATGCCTGCAGTCAATCGTGTGCTCGCGCAGATGCGACGATTCAGCGAGGCCGTCCGTTCGGGCGTGTGGCGCGGCTACTCGGGTGAACGTGTCACGGACGTGGTGAACATCGGCATCGGTGGTTCCGACCTGGGGCCGAAGATGGTCACCTGCGCGCTGACCCCCTACGTCACGCCGGAGATGCGCTTTCACTTCGTCTCCAACGTGGACGGGACGGACATTGCCGAAACGTTGAAACGCGTGCGCCCGGAATCGACCCTGTTCCTGATCGCTTCCAAGACCTTCACAACGCAGGAAACGATGGCAAATGCGCATACAGCGCGTGCCTGGTTCCTGGCCACTGCTGGTGACGAAGCCGCGATCGCCAAGCACTTCGTCGCGCTGTCCACCAACCGGCAGCGCGTGATCGAGTTCGGTATCGATCCGGACAACATGTTCGAGTTCTGGGATTGGGTGGGAGGTCGCTATTCGCTGTGGTCGGCGATCGGTCTGTCCATCGTGTTGGCAATCGGGATGGAGCAATTCGAGGCCCTGTTGAGTGGCGCTCATGCAGTGGACGAGCATTTCCGGGCGGCCCCATTCAGCGAGAATATCCCGGTCATCATGGCCCTGCTCGGCATCTGGTACAACAACTTCTTTGCGGCGCAAAGCTACGCTATCCTGCCCTACGACCAGTACCTGGCGCACTTCCCGGCCTATTTCCAACAAGGAGACATGGAGAGCAATGGCAAAAGCGTCACCAAAGCTGGCGAGTGGGTGGACTACACGACCGGCCCGGTCGTCTGGGGACAGCCGGGCACCAACGGACAACATGCGTTCTACCAGCTTATCCACCAGGGCACCAAGCTGGTTCCGTGCGATTTCCTGGCCCCGGCGCAAACGCACAACCCGGTAGGCGATCATCACCGGTTGCTGCTGTCGAATTTCTTCGCGCAAACTGAGGCGTTGATGCGTGGGAAGACGGCTGCGGAAGTGCGCGCCGACCTCCAGGCCCAGGGCGTCTCGGGCGAGGAGTTGGAGACGCTTGTCCCGGCGAAAACGTTCAGTGGCAATCGGCCCACGAACTCCCTGCTGTTTCCGCTTGTTACACCGCACATATTGGGATCACTGATCGCCCTGTACGAGCACAAGATCTTCGTTCAGGGTGTGATCTGGGATATCAACTCGTTCGATCAGATGGGGGTGGAGCTGGGGAAGCAGCTCGCGACGGCGATCCTGCCCGAGCTTTCCGGCACAGAGGCGGTGACGGCGCACGACAGCTCCACGAACGGGCTGATCGATTACTACAAACAGATTCGTTGAGCCGGCTGCACACGGGAAGCGGATGGTCGCAGAGGAGGAAGAGAAACAAACCATGACTGCACGTAAGAACTACCTGATCGACATGGATGGGGTCCTGGTGCATGGCGCCAGCGTAATCCCGGGCGCCGCAGAGTTCATCCAACGTCTGCAGGATGGCGACTATGAGTACCTGGTGTTGACGAACAATCCGAACTACACGCCTGGGGATCTGGCCCATCGCTTGCAGACGATCGGCATGGGTATTCCACTGGAACGCATCTTCACGTCGGCGATGGCGACGGCTTATTTTCTGCAAGCCCAGAAGCCGGGCGGAACGGCCTTCGTTTTGGGTGAAAGCGGCCTCACGTCGATGGTGCACAGCGTCGGCTACATCATTACCGATCTGGACCCTGACTACGTTGTGTTGGGCGAAGGCCGGCACAGCCTGGAAGATCTGACCAAAGCCATTCGTCTCGTAGCTGGCGGCGCACGTTTCATCGCGACCAATCCGGACACGGGCGGCCCCGGCGATGGCGGCCTGTGGGTTGCCGGTTGTGGGGCAACGGCGGCTTTCGTCGAGAAGGCCAGTGGAGTTGCGCCGTACTTCGTGGGCAAACCTAATCCGCTGATGATGAGAACCGCCCTCAATTTTGCCAATATGCATTCCGAAGATACCGTGATGGTGGGCGACAATATGGCGACCGATGTGAAAGGTGGTATGGAGGCCGGCATGGAGACCATCCTCGTGCTGACCGGCGTAACCAAGCGTAGCGAGATCGACCGCTTCCCGTATCAGCCGACCCGTGTCCTGGGTGCGGTGGGTGACATCAAGCTGTAGAGCGGGGCGTGGCAGCGGCGACATAATCGGGAGGTTGCCGATGACCGAGACCCATAGCGCGCACGAAATCAAATCCCCCCATGTGTTCATGATCGCCGCCGAATGCCGCGGCCTGGCAAAAGTCGGTGGCTTGGGCGATGTCGTATGCGATCTGTCGAAGGCGCTGTACGACCTGGACGTTCCGGTCGCGGTGGTGCTGCCCTGCTACGACGTCATCGACCAGCCAGCCGCGTACATCGAGCAGTACAACGTCCCATTCGGCGGGCGATACTGGATCGTGGACGTCTTTACCTGTGAGTTGGATGGTGTGCCGGTCTATCTGCTGCGCAATGACGATTTCTTCGGCGGTGAGTACGGGGAGGTGTACATCCCCAGCGACCGGCGGGGCGGCGGTCCCTTCGAGGACGATGCGAAGCGTTTCGCCTTCTTTTCCGTGGCTGCGCTAAAGTGGATCGACCGGCGGCGCATGGCAGGCCGGCCCGTCGATGCACTGCACTGCCACGACTGGCACACCGCGTCGCTGCTCGTACTACTGCGGCACGATGCAGCGTACCGGCCCCTGTCCTGTCAAGTACGCACGCTGTTCACCATTCACAACCTGGACTACCAGGGCGTGCGCCCCTTCGTCGCTGGTGATGCGCCCGAACGGTTGTTGTCCTTCGCGGATTGGTTCCCAAGGCTTTATCGCGACATGTGTATGGCCGACATCCTCTATCCCCCTGCTGCCGGACACCCGCCCGGCACATACAATCCGCTGCGGGCGGGGATTGCCCTGGCGGACAATGTGAATACCGTCAGCCCGACCTATGCGTCGGAGATTACCCAGCCCGATGACCCGGCACGGAACTTCACAGGAGGCCGAGGTCTGCAAACCGACCTGCAATATGCGCGCGAGCAGGGCCGTCTCCACGCGATCTTGAATGGGCTGGACTATACGTTAAACGATCCGGAGCAGTTGGAGCCACCCTTCGCTGCGAACATGGCAGGCTGGGCGGTTGCCAGAGCGGCGCACCGCGAGCGTTTCGTCCGTAATCTGCCCGCTCTGCTTGGCGGACTGGCGGAGCGTTTGGGTGATCGCTTCCGGAATCGCGCGGAGGTGGCCGCGCGGATGTCGGATTACGACGCAGAGGCATGGTTGCGCCGTCCGTTGGTGGTGGCTGTCACCCGTGCAGTGGCTCAGAAGGTAAGCATCCTCCGCGAACGGTTGGATGACATCACGCCGGTGTGGGAAGCGCTCCTCGCGCGCGAGTTGTCGCTGCTCATTCTGGGGAGTGGGGAACTGCAGGACGAGCTGGAAGCGATCAACAGCCGGCCCAATGGGTTGTTCGTGTGTGCGTTCGACCCGGGCTTTGCACAGGAAATGTACATCGCCGGAGACCTGTTTCTCATGCCGTCCGACTTCGAACCGTGCGGGATCAGCCAGATGATCGCCATGCGCTACGGTTGTTTGCCGTTGGTTCACGACATCGGCGGGCTTCACGACACCGTGCAGGACATGCGTACCGGTTTCGTGTACAGCGGGCAATCGCGCGTGAGTGCACGCCGCGCGCTCCTGGATACATTGGACCGTGCGCTCGAGCTCTACAGAACCGATCGAACGCGCTGGCAGAAAATGCAACTCCGCGCGATGGAGATGCGTTTCGCGTGGCGCACTGCCGCGGAGGAGTACCTGAAGTTATACGGGCTGGCACGTCCGTAGCAGTGGCACCTTGCTAGAAAAAACAAACCGGCCCGCTGTTACTGGACCGGTTCCGTGGTTTAACTTCCCTGGATCGTTTGTGCAAAACGACGCCCGAATTCGACCGCCCGCTTCATGTCCTGACTCGTCAGGCTTCCCGGAAACTCGAGATCGTCTACGACTTCCCATTGCAGCGGTTCGGCCAGGCGGAGAAATTCTTTTTTGGCGCCGCCGCTCCAGCCGTAGCTGCCGAAGTACGCCGCCGTACGTTTACTGATGTGCTTGCGCTTGATGACGTCCAACACGTGGGCCATCGGTGGGAACAAGCCGACTTCGTAGGTCGGAGCGCCGACCAGTACGCCCTGGTGGACCCACAGCGAAGGCAGAATATAGCTGGCATGTGTCCGCGCTACGTCGAAGATATTGACCGGCAATCCCGCGCTCGAGACTCCCTGGGCTACCGCGTTCATCACCTCTTCCGTATTGCCGTACATCGTGCCGTACAGCAGCGTCACACCGTGATCCGCTTTGCCTTCCGCATACGTCGTCCATTTCTTGTACAGCTCGGTGATGCGCGCCGGGGATTTCCGCCAGATCAGCCCGTGGGAGGGTGCGATGATATCTACCGGAACGTCTGCCAGCTTATCGATGGCTTTGCTGGTTGCCCGGCTAAACACGGCCACGATATTGACGAAATAGCGGAGCGATTCCTTCTCGTAGAAAGCCAGGTCCTCGTATTCGTCGTCGAAGATCGCCCCGCGCAGGGCTCCGTACCCGCCAAACCCATCGCACGAGAACAGGATGCGCTGCGTCGTCTCGTAGGTCATCATCGTTTCCGGCCAGTGCACGAACGGTGTTGACACGAATTGCAGCGTATGGCTGCCGAGCGCCAGGATCTCACCATCCTCGACAACGCGGATGTTGTCCGTGATATGGTAGTAGATATTCAGCATCTCTTTGGCTTTGGCGGTTGCCAGAATCTGTGCATTGGGTGCGATGCGATGCAGGATGTTCAGCGCGCCGGTATGGTCCGGTTCCATGTGGTTCAGCACGATGTAGTCCAACTGTGTCGGATCGATGACGTCCGCGAGTTGATCCAGGAATTCTTCCAGTTTGAGGTCCTTGGTCAGATCGATGAGTGCCTTCTTATCACCATTGACCAGGTACGTGTTGTATGAAACGCCCTCCTGCGTGATCGGCCACATTCCTTCGAACAAATCTGTCGTCCGATCGTTGACACCGATCCAGTACACCCCCGGTCTCACTTCTCTTGCAGGCATGTGATAACTCCTTTCGGTTGCAGCTTGTTCGCGATTCCACGGAAAAGCAGTATAGCGGATTTGGAGGAATTCGCAAGTGATCGGGATCGACACCGTGCGCGGGCGCATCGGCCACAGGGGCGGTCCTGCGTGATCGCCCGGTGGGCGGCGGAGGCTGTCCCAAGAGCATGGCAGTAACGAGACCGTCGTGCGGCCACACGAGCATGGCGCCAGTGCCCGCCGTCCGCGAATGCTACACGATGCCCACGTATCGCAAGCCGGGTACACGAATGACGTCCAGCAGAGGTTTGCCACGTATGAAACCGGCGTAATCGCGAAGGTTTTGCCCTTCTCGCCGAGATGCACCGCGGTTGAACCGCGTGCCTGGCGGCCGGCGAGGGTCTATTCGCGTATTCGAGTTTGATTCGTGGACGGCGGGCATGCCGTCGCACGGGCATGGGCGCTGCGGCCGGGACAGACTTCGCTACTCTCTAGCGTTCGGACACAATACGCATAGGTTGTCCGGTGCTTTTGGGACAGCCCCTGTGTGCCTGCGCCCGCTGAAGGGGGCTTGACGTCGTGCAGCCGGTGGCAAGACTCGTTTCCTCGACCGTCGTGCAATAGGCCGGTGAATTCAGCGCAGGGGACCCTGGGTGCGGCTGTCTGCGTGGGATGCTCGCAACCGCAGTTTCAGACCAGCCAATGCTAAGCCTGCTGATGCAGGCTATTCCGCCCAGCATGCACCAATCCGCAGCATCTTCGTCTGGTTGGTCCAGACTGGGCCAATCTCCGCAATAAGGCGTGTGAGTGCCTGGTGTCTGGCGGCCCGTTCCCGTGGGTCACCGCGCAGGCGGGATGCGTTCAGAATTGACAAGCTCGCGACCAACAGGAAGGGGTTCGGGTGAACCTGGCCGGCCACGCGGCAAGTGTGACCTGCGCCCATTGCTCGCCGGCCCCCTTCAAACGGCCCCGGATGCGCCCGTGCCGTTCACGTCACCGGACAGGCGTTCGACACGGTCATCACCATCACCGCGGCGGTCCCTTCGCTCGCTTGTCCGTAGGCGTCGCGCAACGCGGCGAAGATGCCGTCCAGCTCGCCGCGGATCACGGTGCTCATCGCCCCGACCTCGTAGTCCAGCCCGTACCCGTCGAGCACGGCGATGAACGTCTGCAATGCCGCCGCCAGCTCCGCGCCATCCAGCGCGTAGAAACTCACCTGTACCGACACACTCATTGTTCTCACTCCTACCCATGCCAATTGGGTCCGCTCCGCTTCTGCGGTGGTCTCACCAGCGTACGCGCGCCGCCAGGAATGCGCCCAGCGGCAATCGCGACGTCTCCAGAAACGACAGCACTCCCGGCCACACCGCCGTGCGCGCCTCCATCTCCACCGGCGACTGTCCGGCAGCGGCGCCGATCAGACGGCGCAGCTCGCCGGCGGACAGGAAGTGTGCGCTGGCGTACGGCGACGGGACGAACCACCCGGCCA
>CAZPTF010000163.1:0-9067 GCA_964589015.1 uncultured Anaerolineae bacterium | reverse complement strand
TACAGGAAGAAGCCATGCGCGTGAATCTGCTGGGTGGCGTTGTCGGCGTAATACATTCACCAATCGGCGGCGTCCCACGCATAGGTCAGGATTTCTTGACGGTGGGCAGGATGTCCTGTCCTTTCCACGCCACATCGATGGCGGCCCCGCTGATCCCCGCGGATTCGGCGCTGCACAGGAACAGGATGACCTGGGCGACTTCCTCCGGCTGGGTGATCGTCGAAGGGTCCTCGTTCGGGTAGTTCCTGGCACGCAGCGGCGTGGCAACCGGACCGGGGCAGATCGCATTGACGCGGATGCCGTGCGCTTTCATCTCCAGCGCCAGCGACTTCGTGAGTCCGATCACCGCGTGTTTGGACGCGGAATACGCGGCCCGCGTTGCGCTGCCTTCCTTGCCGAGTTTTGACGAGATATTCACGATCGTGCCATGTCCCTGTTCGAGCATGATTGGCAGCAACGCCCGCGTCAACAAAAACATCCCACGGACATTGACCCCGAAGTTGAGGTCCCACGCCCGTACGGACAACTCGGCGACCTTGCCGTGAATCGCTACACCCGCGGAATACACCATGCTGTCGATATGCCCGAATTCTTTCATGGCGGCAGCGAGCATGGGCGGGATGGATGCCTCGTCCATCATGTCCGCCACCAGCGGCAGCGCCTTTCGTCCCAGCGCCCGCACCTCTTCGGCTACCAGCGCAATTTCATCCGGGATCTCCGCATTCAGAATGATATCTGCGCCTTCCCGTGCCAAAAGCAATGCCGTCGCACGACCAATACCTCGCCCGGCGCCGGTGATAAGAACAACCTTGCCTTGCATTCTCATAATCGAAAACTCCTCACAGATTAGTTATCCCGCTGAAACGGCTGCGGCACGACGGGGCGCAAACGGTCCGGTTTCGGATACTGCGCGCTCGACCAACGGGATTGTACTCAGCGGGCGGTGTCCTGTCAAACCGCTTACGGAGCGGGAGGTGCGTCGTTCGCGTTCTGTTCCTGCAGGACGTGCTGCAAAACCGCGCGCAGCTTCGATATCCCATAGGGTTTGGCGATGCACGCGCGGAAACCGTAACGTTCGCAGTCGCTCATCACCGGATCGTGGGCATACCCGCTGGAGACGATCGCCTTGACGCCGGCATCCGCTTCGCGGAGCAGGGCCAGTGCCTCGTGGCCCCCGATCCCGCCCTGCACGGTCAGATCCAGGATGACGGCATCGTAAGGGACACCCTCTTCGCGTGCCTGCCGGTACAGCGCGACGACCTCCTGTCCTTCGTGGGCCAACGTGACCTGGTAACCGAACCAATCCAGCACGGTCGCGACGAATTCACGTACTGCTTCATCGTCGTCCATGACCAGGATCCTGCCGTGGTCTTTCTCCATGCTGAGATCCTCGATCTGCACGTCTTCACACTCCAATACACCTGAGACCGCCGGCAGATAAACGGTGAAGGTCGTGCCGATCCCCAGTGCGGAATCCACCGCGATATGCCCGTTGTGTCGCTCGATGATCGAAAACGAGATCGACAACCCGAGGCCGTTGCCGATGTCTTTGGTGGTGAAGTAGGGATCGAAAACCCGGTTCAGGTTCTCGGGAGGAATGCCGATACCCTCATCACTGAAGGCGACGCGCACGTATTCGCCCGCCGGCAGCGGCTCGACTTCGCCTTCGCCCAGCCGAACATTGTGGGCGGCAATCCGGATCGTGCCACCGTGCGGCATTGCTTGCACCGCATTGATGACGATATTCTGTACGACCTGGCTGATCTGTCCCTGATCCATCTGAACAAACCAGAGGTCGTCCTGGATATCGAATTCACAGGACACGTGTGTACCGCGCAAAATGAATTGCGTCGGCTCGCGTAATACGTCGGACAGGATACCGGTCCGTTTGACGGGCGCTCCGCCGCGCGAGAAGGTGAGCAATTGGCCGGCGAGATCTCTGGCGCGCTGGGAACCCTTCTCGGCTTCATCGAGCAAGCGCACCAGCAACTCGGGAGGCGGTTTGGGCGATCCCAGCACCAACCGTTTGGCAAACGATACGTTGCCCAGCACGGCCACCAGCAGATTGTTGAAGTCGTGGGCAATACCACCGGCCAGTACCCCCAGCGATTCCAGATTGCGGTTGCGCAGCAACTCCTCTTTCATCCGTTCACGTTCGGTGGTATCGCGGACGATGCTCATCACCTTGTCGTGTTCGCAGGGGACGAATCTGGCCTCGAAGTGGCACATCTGCCCCTGAATCCGCAGCGAGTAGTCCAAGGTCTGCGTTTTGCCGGTCTCCAGTACGCTGCGGAAGCACGGCAGCCAGGCCTCGTACAGCTCCTTCGATACCACATCACGCTGGTGTCTCCCCAAGAATTCCTCGGGCGGGACGAGGAGCTGGTTGGGATCACCGGCGTGGAAATCCAGGTAACACCCGTCTTTGTCGAACAGAAACATCAGGTCGGGCAGTGCATCCAGCAGGGCGCGATTGCGCGCTTCGCTGTCGCGCAGAAATTCCTCCGTGCGGCGGCGTTCGGCCAGTTCTTGTTGGACTGCCTGGTACAGGCGGGCATTCTCCAGCGCCTGGCCGGCGATGGCCGCGACGTTCGCTGCCAGCGCGGTTTCCTGCCGCGTGTACACGCGGTGTACGGGCGAATCCAGACCGAGGGTGCCGATGGCGCGCTCCCGCACGAGGAGGGGCACGACCAACAGGGACACGACGCCTAAGCGCCGCTCATCCTCGTGCATATTGGCGTTCCGTGGGTCGCTTTGGGCATCGTGGACGACCAGTGGCTCATGCCTGGAGAGCACATGTTGCGAGACCTGGTTCTCGCCGGTCGGTATCACGATACCGAGCGCCGAAGGGGCGTCCGGCGAACAATATTCGGCACTGACCGTCAACGTTTCTTCAGCGTCGTCGAGCAGCGCGAAGGTCACCCGTGGTAGCCGCAGGGCCAGCGCCAGTTCCGCGCAGATCGTTTCCAGCACGTGTTGGGCATCGAGCCTGGAAGTGACCACCGCCATGATACGGTTGAGCAGCATCGTCTCGCGGAGCTGTTGCTGGTAAGCTTCCTCTGCCCGCGTACGTTCGGCATCGATACACTCCAGCTCGGCTGCCCACTGCCGCAGCCTCTCCAGTTCGGCGATGAGTTGCGCTTCTCGCGCCTCGCGGTCGCCCGATTCGATACTCAAATTCAGTTGCCCCCTTGAACTGATCTCTACCCGTGTTCGTTGGCCTGCCGCCGCAGCGCGGCGGCGCGTCCGTCACTTTACCGCCGCTCCCAGGCGGTCCCCTCCCGCTGCCGGCGGCAGGTCGCGCGACAGCGTAACGATCAACCCGAGCGTGAGCGCCAACAAGAACGACAGATCGACCAGGAAGAACGAGTTGTCGATCATGCCGTGTGCCAGCGCGTAGACCATGCCGGTTAGCAACGCGAGCACCAGCGCGCGATCCTCCGCGTCGGGCAGGAATCGATACATCCGCAAGCCCAGTTTGAATGTACACCACTGCTGCCAGACCAACACGACCAGCCCGAGCACACCCAATCGCGTCCAGTAGTCCAGGATCACGTTGTGCGGGTGCGATAGGTTCGGCTCCTGCCATGCCTCCGGCAACAGGTACCGCGTCCGGTACTGGTACAGGAAATTGTCGAGCCCCACACCGAAGAGCGGATGCTCGCGGATCATTTGCACGGTTCCCTGCCACAGCTTGATACGCAGGAACGAAGTTCCCTCGCGCAGATTGAGCATCTCCGCGAAGCGTTCCGTCGCAGCCAGCGGAATCACGCCCAGCGCGAGACCGGCCAATGCGATCAGCCCGATCCACAACATACGTCCGCGGCGCACGATCATCAGAAAGAGCACGGCAAGCGGCAGACCCACGAACCACGTCCCACGGGAAAACGTCAGGTAGAGGCAGGCTGCCACGGGAACGAACACGAGTACATAGACGATCCGCCGGCGGGACCACGGCAGCGCCAACACCAACGTGGCCAACAATACCGCGACCCGGCCCAGGAACAGACTCAGGTTGTTGGGGGAGGCATACACGGCACGGATGCGCCGCACACCCTCCGCAGTGATGATATCGGTGGTGAAAACATACTGGTACAGTCCGATCAGCGCCAGGACCGTGGATGCCAGTACAAGCGCATCGAGCAGCAGCCAGACGTCCCGGCGTTTGACGACTGACAACCGCAACAGGAAGTAGAACAATACCGGTTCGAGAATGACGACGCGCAGTTCGCGGTTGGCGACGCCGAAATTCTCGGCGACCACTACCGATACCACCCCGGCGAGCACGAGCAAGACCATCGTGAGGTCCAGCTGCTGGATCCTGCCGAGATGGAGCGAACACGTGGCGCGATAGTCCTGCCAGATCTCGCTGCGCGACCGGCCCGCGTTCAGCTTCCGCCGGATAGCGACCACGCTCTGCATGGCGCCGTGTACCACACATCCGGCCACGGTCACGAGCAGAGCGAGCTCTAGCAGGTTGATCGCGCGGCCCTGTAGATTTTTGACGATGAGGAAAAACGGGATGCAGAACGTCACGAGCGCCAGCCCCAGCGCCGGACGCAGACAGATCAGCAGGGTGATGGCAGCCAGCAACGCCAGCGCGACATAGCCATTCGGGCTGAAGTAACAGCCGGCTGCGAGCACGGCCAGCGCGGCGGCCTGTGCAGCATCGCCGCCGGCATTGAAAGCGCTCAACAGGGCGGGCCACCAGCTTTCCCACGGCAGCAAGGCGGCGTTGTAGAGCGTGACGCCCGCAGCGATGATGCCGAGCACGAGGAACCACATCCCGAGCCCGGCACGCCCTGCCGTATCCGGCGCGCGGCTTACGGTGAAACCGAGCAAGGGCCATTGGTCCCATCCGCCGTGGGCTGTCAGCACCACTTCGTGTGTTCCATCCGCCAGGCCGGATGCCACAGTCACAACCGCTTCCTGTTCCAACGGGTCGTGCAGCAGCAGATACGAACTGCCCGTACCATCGCGCGGCAGACCATTCGCCGCCTCGCCATCGACCGTGACGTAGAACAGCCCCCAGAACTCCCCACGCCGGACCTTCAGATCGATGCGGGTGCCGTAGAAGGCGATGGTTGCGCTGTCTCCCTCGGCGCCGATGTCTGCCGCCGTCGGACTCACCCGCCACCCGCCGCGGTAGGTTATTGCCGGATCGTCGGGAGCGTGAAAGCCGGGGTACGCGACAGGTGCTGCGCCCGCACGTTCGACCAGCGCGTTATATAATTGCCGTGGCTGTCCCGAGCGGTCGAGCAACGCGAAACCGGCCGCAGGGTCGGTGGCGTCGGCGGGCGGCAGAAGCCGGGCGAAACCGATCGCCGTCAACCACGGCCATTCGCTGCGCGCGCGGTCGAGCGCAGCGATTGTGCGCGTCGATTGGAGTGTTTCATCGTCCGTTCCCCACGGTGAGGCGTTGCCCTGCCAGCCGGTGGGCAGGGCGTTCCAACCCATCTCGACCGCCCAAACCGGCTTTGCCGCGTCGTCGTACCGCTGTTGCACGTCGCGCAGCAGTGCCAGCCGTGAGAAATTGAGCACTGTGCCATCCAGGCGGCGGTCATCCGCGCCGCTCCAGAAGCCGTAGGGCTTGGCTGCTACCACGTCGAAATAGGGAGCGGCCCCCGCGCGGTAAAGCGCGTCGAGGAACAGCGCTTCGCTCAGGTTGAGCGGCCCGCTCTCGGTGGTCGGCGCGAGGCCGGCGAGCACGATGGTCGCTGCCGGGTGCAGCGCACGGATGCGCAGGCTTCCCTCGCGCAGCAGGCGCATGTACTCCGTGGGGTTCACCAGCCCACTGCCCCAGTTAGGCTGAACGTTGGGTGCATCCCAGAGCTGATAAGCGGACAATGAAGGGCCGTAACGGGTGGCCAGTTCTGCGGCAAAATCGCCGAAAGCGGACAAAGATACGGGAGGCGAATTGGGATAATCGCGGTCAGCGGCCGCGCGCGCCCAGAGCGGGGATGTCTCCAGCAGCGCAACCAGCGCGATGCCGTGCCGCGTGCACGCGGAGACGACGTGGTCCCACCGCGACCAATCGAAGCGTCCCGGTGCGCTCTCGATCTGTGCCCAGGGGAACGGTTGGCGGACCCAGCTCAGTCCGGCGCGCCGGATATCTTCCAGGGCGTCGTCGATGGTGTACGCGCCGGTGGGCTGTCCCTGTGCATCGACCAGTTGCGTCAGATCGACGTTGACACCCAGTCCGCGTACGGTGGTCCGCGCTGGCTGCAGCTCGACAGGTGTGCCGTAGACCACACCGGCGTCTACCTGCGCGTGGCCGCGCGCCGTGATCCACGCCAACCCGACCAACACCACCGTCAACAGTGCGCACAGTCCGCTCCGGATCACCACGTGGGCAGTAGCTGATGTCTGCAATTTGGCGCTCATCCTGTCCGTCTGCTCCTGGCTACAATTGTCGCAAAGTATCCGTCCGGCGTGATCGCGCTCGTCGTGCGTGGCGGTCGTGCCGGTATTGCCACGGTTGTCAGTCTGCCCATTGCGGCAAGCCACTGTAACCGTCGTCCGTCAATGCGTGCACTCTCTCGCTCCGGAGGTCGAAGAGATAGAGATCGCCGTCTTTGGTGAACACCAGTTGGTCTGCCTGGGGCGACCAGGTTACGCCGGGAAGGCGCAGGCCGTTGCTCCGGTCGGGGAAGAGCATCCGGTCGTTGCTCCCATCGCGGTCCATCACATAGAGGTCATACAGGCTGTTCTGCGAATCGGTGGCGGTTCTGGCCTGTCCATAGACGATCGCGCTGCCTGCCTCCGTTTCCGGTGACCAGACGGGCATCGCCCACATTCCGGCCTGGGGGACCAGGCGCACGTTGATCCCCCCGGTGACGCTCAATACGTGCACGTCGAAGAGCGGGCTGTCCTCGGGCAGCGGGCTCAAACCCTCACCGTGGACCGTTGCGACCAGATAATTGCCGTCGGGTGACCAGGACAGGCTCGGTATCCACACCCACTCGCTGTAGGTGTGGTACACCGGAAAGCGATACAACGTTTCCCGCCGTCCGCTGCTCAGCCGGATCAGACCGATCTCTGCCGCTGCGCCATAGGCGACGTACCTGCCGTCCGGCGACACGGCAAAGCGGCTGCCCCACCAGTTGTACAGGTCATCGGAGAGCTCGGTGTACGCGTGCGTATCGGTCATCGTTTCCAGCGCGAAGACGTGGAGGTCGCTGCGCGCTTTCCAACCCGGCGAACCGCTGATGCGGTCCGCTGTGGAATAGACGAACGAGTCGTTGTCCGGCAACCATTCGGCATAGATCGCACCCTCGATGCCCAACGGGATGGGTTCCTCGCCGACCACCGTCGTGGTGATTACCCACAGCGAGTTCAGCGGTGTCGGTGGACCCGCCGCCACACCACGGCTGTAGAGCAGCCGTGCTCCGTCCGGCGAAAGCGCAAACACGCGCTGGTCCAGATCTCCCGAGGACGTCAGCGCCCGCCGGCCGGCGGTGCTGTCGCGCATGATCCAGGCATTTCCGCTGGAGACATACGACAGGGTACCGGTGATCGGGATAGTCGCCAGTTGTCCGCCGCCGCCGACCATGACGATCTCATCGATGGCCGGCCGGACGACCTGGCGCCGGATTTCTTTGCGGAGCACTTGCTCGCCATCTTCGCTGGTGATGCGGTAGAGGATTTCTTCTTCGCCGTTCTGCCCGGGTTGAATCAAACGACGCTCGTTCTCCGGTAGGGCGCGGTTGCGCACGGTCCGGCGCTGGAAGGGAACCTCGACACGTTCGGCCACGGTCTCTTCGCTGACGCGCACGACGGTGATGGGCACGGTGGAGTCAGTCTCTTCCCAGACGTCAGGCTCGACACGATCCAGCTTACCCAACTCGATGTTCTGCTCGCTCAGCAATTCGCCGATGGTGCGCGCGGCAGAGCGAATGTGCAGCTCCTCACCGTCGACGTGGAGCACGAGCTGCCGTTGCGGTGCGCAGGCAGCCAATAACAGTCCCACCAGGGCAAAGCACAGGATACCCCACCCGAGACGGTGCATGGTTTTCGCCCCCCGCTGTAGGCGGGTCGTGACCGGTAGCGCGGATTGAATCGTCATGTCACTTGCTCGTCATCTCCAAATTCGGACAATGCGCTCTCGCCCGTGGCCTGCTCGCCGGCAGCGAGCGCTACTCCCGTGGCGACCTTCCGTGCGAAGATCAGATAACCGGTGTGCGCGACCATCCGGTCCATCGGGCGGAAGCGATCGGCGACCGCTTTATAAGGCCGGATGAGCGTCTCCTCGACCTCGACGTAGCCGAAACGATGCTGTGCCAGTTTCCGCAACAGCGCGGTCACCTGATTGGTCGTCGGCAGGATCGCGCCGAAAAAGCCGCCGCCCTTGAGCG
Source organism: uncultured Anaerolineae bacterium (assembly GCA_964589015.1). GTDB lineage: Bacteria > Chloroflexota > Anaerolineae > DAOTYC01 > DAOTYC01 > CAZPTF01. The sequence goes on along the minus strand of CAZPTF010000163.1, from coordinate 716 downwards.
CCGTCCAGACCTGCTCCAGATACAGCCACGGCGTGCGCACATCCAGAAAAACCGCATCGACATCGCGCTCATCGAAACCCTGCGCGATGTCGCGCTGCTTGAATTCGACATAATCAGACAGACCCACGCGGCCCAGATTGCGCTGGGCAACGGCGAGCATGTCCTCGCGCAGATCGTAGGAGTACACTCGCCCGCCAGGCATGACATAGCGCGCCAGACACAGGGCAAAAGCGCCGCTCCCCGTTCCGGATTCGATCACGCGCGTGCCGGGGTGGATGTCCAGGCGCAGCAACAGGTAGGCGGCGTCCTTCGGGAACACGATCTGGCTGGTCCGTTTGATATCGCGCACGAGATCGTGGACGGAGGGCGGCAGCGCGAGCAGGGGATGCCCCAGGTGCGAGCTGAACTCCTTACCCAACGGTTGGCCGATCACGTCATCGTGGTAAATGACCCCCTTATGTGTTTCCAGTTTGCCGCCAGGCTCCAGCCTGACGGTGAACCGTTTGTAATCTCGCCCTACAAAGAGCACCAAATCGCCGGGTTTGGCGGAATCCGTCATCAACACTGCCTCCCAATAGCCATATCCGGACCATTATAGCCGACGCCAGTTGCGCATGCAACTGTACCGGATGGAAGGGCGATTTCAGGTACCAGGCGCGTAGTCTAGCCCCTTGTGGGCGTCGGCACGAACCCCACGTTGGCGTGACGGGCACGCA
>CAZPTF010000162.1:0-9077 GCA_964589015.1 uncultured Anaerolineae bacterium | reverse complement strand
CGGAGACTGTGGCTCCAACGGTGACTGTCTCGGCCACTGCGACCAGTGCCGTGACACCGAGCGAAACGGTGCCCTTTACTGCTACTGCGACGTTGGCGCCAACCGCTACGCTCACCGAAACCGCGACGCTTTCACCGGCGTTGACCGGTACACCGACGCGAGCGGTTTCTGCCGGTGCACCTGTCACGGGAACCGCGACAGTTACAGCGACTGCCGGGCCAGCGCTGACACCGACCGTGACCGATACTCCGATCTTCAGCTCAGTGACACCCGATCCCGCGTCGCGGATCGAACCGATTGAATTTGGACGCGCTATCGGTGAACGCAACCGCCCCGTCAACCCGGGAACGGTCTTTGAACCTGGCGAAGAATACGTTTATGCCTCTTTTGCCTACAGCAATATGACGAATGGCTCGATCTGGAGATACGTGTGGTACAGTGGCTCCGAAGAATTGCTGGCAACGAGCGAGCTTTGGCAGTGGGGAGACTTTGGTCGCGCTTACATTTTCTTCGCACCGCTTGGCGGCTTCAAACCCGGGCGATACAAGCTCCAGCTTTATGTGGGCGATGAACTGAAACAGAGTGCGTCGTTCGTCATTCGCGACGACACAACGATCACGAATACCGCATCGATCACGGCAGGACTCGAGATGACCCTGGAAACGCAACTACCGCTCACTCTTACGGTGCCCATCACGACCACCGGAGCGGAACAGACGGCGACCTCGGCAGCCGCAGAGACGCCCTCCCAGTGATACCGGACAGCCGGTTCGGTGTGAAAGCCGAACCGGTTTTTTTACTCGTTTGCTTCCGGATAATCCTCGTCTGGAAGTTCGGTGAGCGGTTCCTCCTCAGGTTCGATTGCCTGCAATGCGTCCGCCTCGAATTCCTCAGGGACCAGCACACGCACTTCCCCCAGCCCGTCGATGGTCAAGCCCAGCACCACTCCGGCACTCTCATATTCGAGCAGGGCCGGAATGCCCACCAATTCCAGCTTGGATTTCAGTATCTGCGCGTGCATTTGTCCAGCCGTCGTCGCGATGCAGACCAAGTTGCCGCGTTTGCGCGCTTTTTTGATAATCATCGCCCCTCCTGAGGCAAGGACTCCTCGGTTCGTCTATTATTCGCAGATTAGTATATCATGGCCTTTCATCGATCTCAAATTGCCGTGTGTCTCTTGCGTTCAGATCAGTTCCGTGATATAATGGTGATATATCAGAAGAGGTCTTCCACTTTCAAAAACGGAGGTATGGTCATGGGTGACATGAAGCGGATCATGGTAACCGGTGCCGTGGGGCAAATCGGTTCGGAACTGACCTTGGCATTGCGTGAGCGATATGGTGCGGAGCAGGTACTGGCGACGGGACATCGGACCCAGCCGAGCGAGAAGTTGTTGCAGTCCGGGCCGTTCGAATTCGTCGATGTCACGAAGCGGAATACCGTCGAAGCGTTGCTCGACCGCTACAACATCGACACGATTTTCCACCTTTCTGCCATCCTGTCGGCAATCGGTGAAAAGGATCCTCAACTTTGCTGGGACGTGAACATCAACGGGTTGCATAATATTCTGGAGATTGCACGTGAGCGCAAACTGCTGCGGGTGTTCTGTCCCAGTTCAATCGCGGCTTTCGGTCCCGAGACTCCCCAGGACAACACGCCGCAGGAGACCATCATGCTGCCCAAGACAATGTACGGCGTGACGAAAGTCGCCGGGGAGCTGTTGTGTAACTACTATGTCCGGAAATATGGGCTGGATGTGCGTGGTGTGCGCTACCCGGGCATCATCAGCAATGAAACTCTGCCTGGTGGAGGAACCACCGATTACGCCGTGGCGATCTACTACGATGCCATCAAATATGGCAAGTACACCTGTTTCGTGCGCGAGGATACTGTGCTGCCGATGATGTACATGCCCGATTGCATCAAGGCAACGATCGACCTGATGGAAGCCGATTTCAGCCGGCTTCTCCACCATGCGGATTTCAATGTCGCGGCGATGAGCTTCAGTGCCGGGGAATTGGCGGCTGAGATCAAGAAGCACATCCCCAATTTCACGGTGACGTACGAACCCGATTTCCGGCAGGCTATCGCCGATTCATGGCCGCGCTCATTGGATGACAGCGCGGCCCGCGAAGAATGGGACTGGCAGCCCGCGTATGACTTGGCAGCAATGACCGTCGATATGCTGGACACGCTCGGCAAGCGCCATGCCGAGGGCAAGCTGTAAACCGCTACCAATGCCCTTGCGAAGATCACCGTGGGAAGGTCTTCGCGAGGGTGCTCTTTACCCCTCCATGTACTCAGACGCTGGTGGGGTGATCGTCGCCCATGCACGTCCCGACCATGCGTGCACTCCGGATCCACGGGTGGTCCAGTGGTACCGTGCGGCATTTTCCGGCCACTTCTTCCAGCGGAACTGGCACGCAGGCCCCCCCTCTGACGGCCACCATCACGCCGAAAACCTGTTCCCGCACCAATTCCGCCGCTCTGGTGCCCAGTTGTGTCGCCAGCAGTCGATCTGAAGGGGTGGGCGTCCCACCACGCTGCAGATGCCCCAACGCGGTGACCCGGATCTCCAGCCCGGTGTGTTCCTGCAAAGCAGTCGCGAGCCGGGCGCTGACGTCCTGCAGACACTCATCCTGTGTGTCTGAGAGATCTTCACCCTTCGATTCTTTCTTCTTGTTCTTCTTCCCGTTGCTTTGGGACGGGTCAGCCGCTTGCAGATCCTCCACAGAAATGGCGCCTTCGGCGACGGCGATGATGCTAAACCGTTTGCCTTTGCGGTTTCTGTGGACCAGTGCTTCGGCAACCGCCGCGAGGTGATACGGGATCTCCGGAATGAGAATCACGTCCGCTCCACCCGCCAGCCCGGCACCCAGCGCCAGCCAGCCGGCGTTGTGTCCCATAATCTCGACCACCATCACGCGGTGGTGGCTGTCCGCCGTCGAATGTAAGCGGTCGATGGCCTCGGCGGCGATCGTCATCGCCGTGTCGAACCCAAACGTGACATCAGTGCCCGCCACATCGTTGTCGATTGTCTTGGGCAGCGTGATGATATTCAACCCGTGCTGCATCAGCCGGCAAGCGTTCTTCTGTGTACCGCCGCCGCCCAGACAGATCAGTGCGTCCAGATGGTGTCGTTTGTAATTGTCTACCGCGACGTCGACCATGTCCACGTATCCGGATGATCCCACCGGAATCTTATGCGGTTTGTCGCGGCTGGTACCCAGGATCGTGCCGCCCAGGGTAATGATTCCCGATAGCGTTTCCCCTTCGAGACGGACACTGCGGTTCTCGACGAGACCCCGAAACCCGTCCTGAAAACCGATCACTTCCATTCCGAAATGGTCTCGGGCAGCCTTTCCGGCCGCGCGAATTGCTGCGTTCAACCCGGGGCAATCTCCTCCGGAAGTCAAAATACCTATCGCTTGCCGTGGCATAAGTCCCCCCCTCTCTTATCCGGTGGCGTTCAGGGTCCGTTCCTGCTTTCCGGCTATATGCACCTGTGCTCTGATTGTACTGCAGGCTGTCCGCTAAGTCCAGCAGGACACTATGGTTGGGCGTCTCCGGTGCAGATTTCCCATTCACCACCCCCTGTGGTAAAGTACACTGACTTTTTCCCGAATGTGCAGGAGGTTTTGTGGAGCCGGAGAGCCAGGAGCGCATGCGTTCGACGACCGTGTCCGGAACAGTGTTGGGCATCTTTGCGCTTCTGTTCTGGAGCTCGACTGTGGCCTTTGGCCGGCGTTTGACCGAAGATCTGGGCGTCTGGACGGCGACGTCCATCGCGTTCATCGTGGCGGGGCTTGCGAGTTGCCTGTTCTGGAGCGTACGCTATCGTGGCCTGCAGAAACTATATTGCCAGCGCCCGGCATATCTGTGGGGTAGCGGCGGCTTCTTCATTCTGTACATCGTTTGCCTTTATGGTTCGATTGGCCTCGCCGGCAACCGGCAGCAAGTGCTCGAAGTGGGCATCCTCAATTACCTGTGGCCGGCGTTGACGCTGGTCTTGTCCGTGCCAATCCTGGGTAACCGTCCCAGATGGACGCTGTGGCCCGGCCTGTTGTTTGCCGTGAGCGGCGGTGTGCTCGTGCTGGCACAGCAAGGCGCACTCTCGTGGGATACCTGGCAGCGTAATATCATCGCCCAACCGATTCCGTATGTGCTGGCCCTGCTCGGAGCATTTGCCTGGGCATTGTATTCGAACCTCAGCCGGAGATATGGCCCGCCCGCCGGGGTTGGGGCGCAACCGTTGTTTGTGTTGGGAGCTGGGATCATTCTGCTCGTATTTCGCGCGTTTGCTCACGAACAACCATCCTGGACACCGGCGGCATGCCTGATGCTTGCTTTCACGAGCATTTTCACTGTGACCTTGGCCTATGCGTTCTGGGATTATGCCATGCGTACCGGCAAGATCGTGCTCTTGGCCGCACTGTCCTATCTGATTCCGGTATTGTCAACCGCACTCAGCGCCGTATTGTTGGGTATCAAGCCGGGTGTGGTGGTCTGGGCCGCCTGCGTACTGGTAGTCGCCGGTGCGCTGGTGTGCCGTGCCTCGGTCATCGAGGACCGGGGTTGACAGGTTCGCGATGCTAGGCTAATATTGCACCAGCACAGTGCGCTTGCCCCCGGACGAGCGCGCTCTGGTCAATTCTGCTAAATAAACACACAAAGGAGAGAACCGGTGAATCGAAAACAAACCCTTCTCTTGTTCGTTGGTCTTCTGGCGATGATCAGTGTCCTGGGTTGTTCCTGTAGCTGCGGACCGGTCACGCAGATGCTTGCGGGCATCCAGGATGGGAGTCTGCTGGGGGTGGCGACCGATACACCAACTCCGACCGCGACCCCGGTACCTACGTTCACTCCGACGGAGACAGCCACATTCACGCCGGTCCCGACGGATACTCCCGTGCCGACGCATACGCCTGTTCCGACCAATACACCCGCGCCGACCGAAACACCGCTCCCGACAGACACGCCGCAGGCGACTGACACACCAGCACCACCGCCGCCTGCGCCGGCGGAAGCTCCGCCGCCGGAAGAGCCACAGCCGGAAGAGCCACAGCCCGAACCGGCTCAGGCCGTTGCCGGTGCACATGGGGTCGTGGGTAAGCTGGAGCTGCGCGATGGGCGCACCGACTATGGCGTCTCGGAGGACATCTGGTTCCGCTTCTCCGTCACAAATGAGAGTGGAAATGCCGTGTTGCCTTATGCTATCTTGGGCGTGGCTGCCAGTACCGGGCAATTCCAAAGCAGTTGGAGTGGCAGCAATCTCAAACTGGAGCGGGGCGAGACCATGAACTGGGAGGACAAGATCGCGCTGAGCGCGACCGGTCAGCATTCGCTGATCCTGTCGATGTGTTTCTCCGCACTCGATGTCTGCCAATCACCGAACGGGGATTGGGAGAACGTGTCTGCACCGGTGATCGTCAACATTCACTAAAGACAGGTCTGCGGACACGAATCCAGCCAGCCGGAGCATCGATTTGTTAAGATCCAGCGCTCAGGAATTGCCGCCTGAAACAGAGCAGCCTTTTCGTGGACCCGTCCGTCGAGTGCCTGGGAGCTCTTCCCAGGTTCAGGGTGCGGATCCGCCAATCGTCTGAAATGCTGGATGTGCTCGGTTTGGCTGGCATGCCGCACAGAGGAGCGATCTTTCACGCGAATGGCCTGTTGGCTTGTGTAGCCATCAACCTGAAAGTCTGCGCCATCATTCATCAGTAAGCGGAAAGGAGTCATGCGATGAAAGCAATTCGGATTCATGAGTATGGCGGTCCCGAGGTCCTGAAGTACGAGGAGGTGTCACTGCCAGAACCGGGTGTGGGAGAGGCACGGATCAAGATCGGTGGTGTTGGCGTCAATTTCATCGATACGTACCAACGTTCCGGTCTGTATCAGGGTGAACTGCCATTCACGCCTGGGATGGAGGGCGCAGGCGTCATCGATAAGCTGGGCCCGGGTGAAACCACGTTTCGTGAGGGGGACCGGGTTGCCTACTGCATGGTGCGCGGCACGTATGCCGACTATGCGATTGCTCCGCTACATCTCGTCGTGCCCTTGCCGGATGATGTCGATGTCAAGCTGGGGGCGGCTGCGTTGCTCCAGGGTATGACCGCACACTATCTGGTCTACAGTACCTATGCGGTCAAAGCGGGCGACGTCGTGCTGCTGCACGCTGCCGGCGGCGCCACCGGTTTGCTGGTCACGCAGATGGCGAAACGACTCGGCGCGACAGTTTACGGGACCGCGTCGACTGAGGAGAAGCGCCGCTTGGCGAAAGAAGCCGGCGCCGATGCGGTGATCGCCTACACCGATGTCGATTTCGAGACCGAGATCAAACGCCTGACCGGTGGCGCGGGTGTCGATGTGGTGTACGATTCAGTCGGGGAACCGACGTTCGAGAAGGGTCTGGCCTGTCTCAAGCCACGCGGTGTGATGGTCTTTTTTGGGCAGTCCAGCGGCAAGTTGCCAACCCTGACACCCAAAGTCCTTGCTCCCAAATCGCTGTATCTGACGCGGCCGATGTTGGGTGACTACATCAGCGAGCGTGCCGAATTGGAATGGCGCGCCCGCGATCTGTTTTCATGGATCGCCGACGGGACGCTCAAACTGACCATTGGCGGTGAATTCTCGTTGGCCGATGCGGCCAAGGCTCACCAGCGTCTGCAGGAGCGTGAACGGATCGGCAAGTTGATTCTCGTCCCTTGATGCAACAAATGGTCTCCAGCCGGTGCGGACGAGTGTCCTGCCGCTCGGGACATCCGCTGGACGGTGGGAGAACGCGCTGCTTCGGAGTCGCTATCCGCGGCTGAACAGTCTCCGCCTAGACGTTAACCCTCCAAAGACCTGCGGATGCTGTTCATGCGCGGGTTGTGAAGCCCAATCGGGGATTCCGTGGCCGGTCAGAATCCTGGAGGTCCTTGATTCTTGCCCACTCGTGTGCGACCGGAGGGAGAATCCGCTGGAAGCTGCTCGAATGCCATACGGCTATGGAGTGCATAGCTTTGCGTGGTGTTCCCGGCAGTGCGTGCAGGATGGTATGGCGCGCACGGGCGCAACGGGTGTTTCGCAGACCTGTCCGGCGATTTGCTGATATTGCTTCAATCTGGAAGCGTGCTGATGCGGCCTCGGCACGGCGGTATGCGGACGAGTTGCTTGCTGCGGCTGGCTCACACCCAGACGTGTGTTGCCAGTGAAGCTTCTGTTTTGGGGAAGAGAGAGGTTTATGGAACGCTGGGTTCACCAAGGGGCGATGTTGGGGATCGTCGCGTTGGCCTTGCTGACGGTAGCTGCCACGCCGCTGCCCGAGGCGGCGACTGAGTCACCGGAGCAAGGACAGGACGACGTCTATGTTGCCTACACCTATCAGCAGCCCGATGGCAATCGCATAGGCAAAGGATGGGGTGCATTGCCCTACGTCGAACCGCTCGATGTGCCACTTGATGGTGTACCAGTCTGGCTACTCGGCGCTCCGCTCGGAGATGGAAGCGTTTGGGCTGCTGTCTTGAATGATGGGCGGGTACGAGGGTTTCAGGTGTTCGAGCGGCAGGTCTCGCCCATCGAACTGGGCTTGGAGAGACTCCCGCCGGGTATGCCTCCCGTGCTGGTCGTCTGGAATCAAGTCCCTGCGGTGCTTGATGTGCCCTCACCGGAGGCGTCGGTGCTGACTCACCCGGTGGTTCTCCCCGGCGCTGCGGGGGAAGTGGCGTTCGTCGATGGGAATGGCGATCTGGTTATCCGTAACAGCGAGGCAGAGATCACGCGGTGGGGAAAGCGGATTGTTGTTCCTCGCTGATCCGACCGACCGCTACGAACATGGCGCTCTGGGTGATGACCTGGAAGGCGGCAGCGTCAAGCTGGTGACATTGGATCCGAAGCCTGCCTTGCAGCTCGAAATTGTCCTGCCGGGTGATGTAGTGGCGGAGGGGATCGCGCCGCTGTGGGTGGATCTGTCGGGAGATGGCGTGCGTGACCTGATCCTGACATTGAGCAGCGACGAAGATGGCGCGCAGGTCGTCGTCCTCAACGAGAAGGGTGAGCCACTCGCGGGCGGTGCACCGGTTGGTGAGGGGCAACGCTGGCGACATATCATCGCGGTGGATGCGCTCGGGCCGTATGGCGAATTGGAGTTGGTCGAGGTGCTGACTCCGCACCTGGGCGGAATCGTCCAGTATCACCGCTGGGGCGATCACCGGCTCGATCTACTTACGTCACTGGGCGAATATGGCTCGCATGAGTTAGGCTCGCGGAATCTGGACCAGGCCGCCGTCGCTGACTTCGATGGTGACGAGCGCAAGGAACTACTGTTGCCCGGCCCGTCTGCGCGCACGTTGGCGGCGATCCGACGCACGGCGGATTCCGCCGAGGAGGTGTGGTCCCTGGCAATCGGTGGCGTGCTGCAGACGAACATTGCCCTGGTCTCGTTCCCGGACGGGACGCTGGCCGCCGGTGTGGGACACGATGGCCCCGGATTGCGCCTGTGGTTGCCGGAGTGAAACACACACCGTACCCGTGTCGGAAAGAGGGGTATTGGCGCTATGATGGACGCGGTTGCAGCGGCTGTGCGGTGCCTCCGCTCGCGACTCTGCAGAGCCCTACGTTCTTGATGCCGGACGCGCGGCCAACCCCGAAATAAGAAAGTGAACTTCAAAAAATGACTGCTGAGATGTCCTACTAACCGCCCACAATCAGGTCTGTAGGCAAAGTGGTCCTCCTCCGCCCGCCGGAAAACACCCCGGAAATTACGCGCATCGCCCCGTTCACCCGCTTCCAGCGCAGCATCAAAGGTGCCGCCACAGCCTACGTCTGCCGCAACTACGCCTGTGCCCGCCCGACCACCGATGTCGCGGAGATGCTGCGATCGCTGGCGGGAACTTCATGGGCCTGATGGCACCGGCGCGGCCTGCGCACCGGCTGCGGCTGATTGTCTCATAAGGTGCGGTCCCTGAGAATAATGATCGCCGACCAGGCAACACCGACAGGCTGCCTGCCACTGAAGAACTGGGCGGCCCAACCGATGCCACACCTGCGCGCCGGGCTTGCTCCACGTTTCGAGTTGAAGCGGTTGTCAGGTTATC
>CAZPTF010000161.1:0-9083 GCA_964589015.1 uncultured Anaerolineae bacterium | reverse complement strand
CAGGCGTCTCACCCGGTAGCCGAAGATGACTGCGGTGATCAGCCCCGTCAGAAAGACAAGTAGGCCCCCGAACTGCACAGCGAATCCAACCTGCATCATGTCCATGGCGAGCACCGGGGGCAGCAGCATCATCAGGATGCCGGCGACCAGGATTGCCAGGCCCACAATCAGGCCCGTGGCTTCCGTGTTTCGACCGCTCTTCATCGACATCACCTCCGCGTCCGTGGGCCATTGTCGCCGTTGGCGCCACGTCTGTATAGTAGTACGGCTCGTTCCCAGCCGTCGCCATGCGAACTTCTCGTCTACTGTTGATGGCTTCACTCCCCTCTCTGTTGCCGATATTCTACCACCGTTTCGTCACGAGCGAAACCGTGCCGCATACCCTCCCTTCCGCCGCCCCGCCGACGACGGCAGAGTGCAGTGAGCCGCTTCGACCGGGCAGGAGTAACGCTGCGGCGTCCTGGCCCGGCATCATCCGCCGTCATCCCCACGTCCACGGGCGTGGAAACCCTACGCTTCCCCTGCTCCGCCAGTCTCGTCAATTGCCGCACGCCTCAGACAGAATCTTCGTCTATGTCCCGAATCGCACATAATTCCATGCACACAAGAGACAAAAATTGTGCTATACTGGATATGGCAGAACGCAACTTTCTGTTTGGGTCGCGCGGACCGGTCCGGTCGGGTCTGAGGGCGAGTCACTCAGCGCCCTGTTCATTGATTGGGCCGGACGACCAGGTAAGTGGCGAAGGGAGGTGATGAGACAAGGTAAGTCGCGCTTTGCGCCCTCACAACCGTCGTTGTGATTCCCGAGAGATTGGACCGCGCAAGTATGGATTGCGCACATTGCGAAGGAGGAACGTGATGTTTGCCAGACTATCGGCCAAAGTGTTGGTATGTGTGATGGTCGTCCTCACACTGTCGTTGGTTGTCAGTCCCCTCGCCATTGCCCAAGATCCGGAGAATGTCCGCCTCGTGTATATGACAGCTGGCGATGTCAATATGCTGGCCCTTGGACAGAATGTCCTGGCGCCTGAATTCGAGAAACTGAACCCTGGCGTGACCGTCGCCAACATCCACACTGGTCCCGGAGATGCCGGCTCCCGATTGATTTTCGAGAAACTTCTCGCCGACAAGCAGTCAGGCCGCGCAACCGGTGACGTAGACGTGGCCATGGTTCACCAGAAGTTCATGTCGTGGGCTATGGAAGAAGACTTGCTGCTCGATTATGCCCAAGAGGCAGATACCTGGCAGTATGTGACAGCGGCGGATGCCAGGAACTCCCTGGGCACGGATATCGATGGCTACGCCATCCCCATGTTCCACAGCCAGACCGCACTCGCCTACAATCCGGACGAGGTCGCCGATCCGCCGGCCAACTTCGAAGAGCTGGTAGCGTGGGTGAAAGCAAATCCCGGCAAGTTCGGTTACAACGGGATCAAGGGCGGCATGTCCGGCGTGTCATTCGCAGTTGGTTGGGTCTACTGGAAGAGCGGTCAATACGACAAGTACGCGATCACCGGCCCGTTCGACGAGACTGAAGTCGCCGGTTGGGAACAAGCCTTCAAGGACCTGAAAGATTTCAACGACTCGGTCACATTCACCGCCGGTAACGTAGGCACGTTGGATGCCCTCAACCGCGGCGAGATTGCGATGGGACCGGTCTGGGTTGATATGTTCTACACCTTCAAACTCGAAGGCAAGATGGACCCCAAGATCCGTCTGGCACTGCCCGAACCGGGCATGCCCGGCCAGCCCATGTATTTCGTCATCCCCAAGAACGCGCCGAACCCCGAATGGGCCAAGAAATGGATCGAATACGCAACCAGCCCTGAAATCCAGGGGAAGGTCATCATCGAACGCTACAACTGGTATCCCGGCATCGACGGTAAGTTCGTCAAGGACGTTGCCCCGCCCGAGGCCTTCGACCGGTTGTATGCCGACATCACCCCGGAAATATTGGGGCAGTATGGGTTGTCCTTCCCAATCGTCGAATACTTCGACGCCATGCTGGAAGCCTATGAGCAATGGGTCAGCAGCGGGTGAGGTAAGAGCGATGGAGCATGGAGAGAGCGGAGGCCGCGCGGCGACCTTCACTGAACGCTGGAGAGGGGGGCTTCCCTTTCTCCTGCTTATGCCCGCCGTAGGGCTCATGGTAGTCCTGTACCTGTATCCCTTTACTGCGTCCATGTACCGCAGTTTTCTGGACAAGCAGGGGACCCTGACGTTCGCCAACTATGTCAAGGCGTGGGATCTGTACCTGCGGGACATCTTCTTCTCACTGGGTGTAACGGTGCTCAGCACCGCGATTTCGGTCGTGCTGAGCATCGTCTTGGCCGCCTACCTGCGACTGCGCACGGGCCGCGTCCACCGCCTGATCGCGCTGATCTACCGCATCCCGATCTTCATTCCCTTCGTCGTCGTCGCGCAGATGATGAACACGTTCCTGGCCCCGCACGGCCTGCTGAACATCTTCCTGGCCCAGCTGGGGCTGATCGATCTGAGCGCGCCCCTGCGCATGTTCAACTGGCAGGGGCTCACCTTCGCTTTCGTCTGGAAACAGACGGCTTTCACGACGCTCATCGTCCTCGGCGGGTTCGAGATGGTGGACAATAGCTATATCGAAGCGGCACGAAGCATCGGCGCTAATCTGCTGCGCATTATCGTCCGGATCCTCGTGCCAATGAGCCTGACTTCGATCGCCGTGGGGGCTATTCTGGTGTTCACGAGTACGATGGGCACGTTTACCCTGCCGTTCATGATCGTCGCCGGCGAGCCCACCACGGTGACGGTGGACATCGCCCATCGCGTGAACTATTTCGGCGACTACGGCGTAGCCAACGCGCTGGGGACCATCACCTACCTGATGGTGCTGGTGGCTGCCATCTACTATCTGCGTTACGCCCTGCGCCGGAGTATCTACGCGACCGAGGAGGGGTAGGCTTCAGGTCATTCTGCGCCGACGCACCGAACGCAGTGAAGTGCAGGCGAAGCATCCCGCTCCGCATTGAGACGGAGCATCTGTGTAACCGAAGAGGGGTAGGCGCGGACGGCAATCGTTCGGAGAGCCATTCCGCCCCCGTTCTCGTCATTCTGAGCCGAAGCACTGAACGTAGTGAAGCGGTAGCGAAGAATCTCGTCCCGCCCGTGCCGCAGCAATTACGACTGCGGCACGGGCGGGCGGATATCGCAAGGGGTTGCCATGATCCCAAGGACAGTGTTCACCAAAACGCTGGAAACCATTCTGCTGGTGGTGCTGTGTTTCGTCGTTTTTGCCCCGATGTTGGGATTAGTCCTGTGGTCAATCGCCATCCGCTGGTACTGGCCACACGTGTTGCCACAAGACATCGGCCTGGACTATTGGAAACAGGCGCTGGGCATCGAACGGAGCCTCGCCATCGGCGCGGTAAGCATCACCGATGCATTCAACACGAGCGTCGTCATCGCCCTGATCGTCGTTGTCATCGTGATGGTCATTGCGACGCCGGTAGGCTACGTGCTGGCACGGTACAAGATTCCGTTCAAGGCACTCATCATGCTCCTGTTCTTGATGCCGCAGGCCTTTCCCCAACAGCCCGTGTTCGTCAACCTGTTGTTGACATTCAACCGCATCGGTCTGTCCGGGAAGATTCCAGGCGTCGTCCTGGTACACCTCATGGTCTGTCTCGTATTCGCCGTCTGGATATCCAGCGCCGCGTTCAAGTCGATCCCGCCCGAGCTGGAGCAGGCCGCGCGGAGCGTGGGTGCATCCGGTTTCAGGACGTTCGTGCGGATAACCCTGCCCCTGGCTGCGCCCGGACTGCTGGCGAGTGCGGTCTTCGTGTTCCTGACGTCACTGGACGAATTCACCGGCACCTTCTTCATCGGCCTGCCGTTTGTGACCACACTGCCCATGCTCCTGTATTCTTCCAGCGGCTACAATGCCCAGTTCGCTTCCGTGATCGCGATTGTCCTGCTGATTCCCAGCATCCTGTTCATGGTCATCATCGAGCGCTTCCTCAAAGGGGCCTACGTGGGCGGGATGGGCGCATAGAATTGGAGGGTAGAATAACGTGCCTGGCCTATACCTGAAGAATCTGACCAAACGATTTGGCAAGGCTGTAGGTGTTCTGGACCTCAGCCTGGAGATACGCGACGGCGAACTCATGACCCTGCTGGGGCCGAGCGGCTGCGGTAAAACGACGACGTTGCGCTGCGTTGCGGGACTGCTCAAACCGGATTCCGGTGAGATCTATCTGGGCGAACGACGACTGACGGACCTGCCGCCGGAACGGCGCGGAATCGGGTTGGTCTTTCAGAACTATGCCCTGTGGCCGCACATGACCGTCTACGGGAACCTGGTCTTCGGCCTGCAATTGCGGGGTATCTCCAGTGCGGAGAGCAAACAGCGCATCGACAACGCGCTGGCGCTGGTCAGGCTGTCTGGGCTCCAGGAAAGATATCCGCGCCAACTGAGCGGCGGACAGCAACAACGCGTGGCATTGGCGCGAGCGCTGGTCATCGAACCACGCTTGCTGCTGCTGGACGAGCCGTTGAGCAACCTGGACGCGCAATTGCGCGAAGAGATGCGCTTCGAAATTCGCGAGCTGCAGAAGAAGCTCGGCGTGACCGCTATCTACGTAACCCACGACCAGGCCGAGGCACTCGCCCTGTCCGACCGCATCACCATCCTGCATCAGGGAAAACTCGTGCAGATCGGCTCCCCCTCAGACATCTACACCCACCCCGGCAACCGCTTCGTGGCCGGCTTCATCGGCCTGACGAGCTTCCTGGAAGGCGTTATCGTCCAGGCGGAGGAAGGCGGCCAATTCGCACTGGTGCAGCTCGGCGAGGGTCTGACCATCCGCGCCCATGCCGCCGAGCCGAAAATCGGACAACGGGTGACGCTGGCAGTCAGACCGGAGCATATCAGGCTGTATCTCGAGCAAACGGCGGAAGCTATGGCCGAAACCAACCTGCTCGCAGCGACAGTGGTGCAGTCGGCATATCTGGGCAACGCGCTCGACTACCGCCTGCAGATCCGCGATTGGATCCTCCGCGCGCAGACCAGTACGGATCGGCGCCTGGAGCCGGGCCAGACAGTCTGGCTCGCCTTCTCGCCTGACCAGGTGACACTGATCCCGGCCGAGCCGGGTTAGTCCACTCGCCCAGACACCTGCAGCGCAAGGGCGAAAGGCACGGACCCCTCCGCCGGCCGCTGCTCAACCGCAGAGGATATAAAAGAC
Source organism: uncultured Anaerolineae bacterium (assembly GCA_964589015.1). Classification (GTDB taxonomy): domain Bacteria; phylum Chloroflexota; class Anaerolineae; order DAOTYC01; family DAOTYC01; genus CAZPTF01. The sequence goes on along the minus strand of CAZPTF010000161.1, from coordinate 3,861 downwards.
GCGGCAAAAAGACCTGGTGTGGGCGCCCTTCCTCCGTACTCTGCCAATTCGTCAGCTATCGTGGAAACGCTGTGCCGCTTGCTTGACTCGACACGTGCGCCCATGCCGGACGTATCCGGACCATCCGCTGTCCCATCATCGGCACTGATCGCGCACACAATGCCTGCACATTGCGCGTTCTCTCTGTCGTTCGCCGGCTAAACACGCCGTCCCCCGCACCACCCGTTCAGCGGTCAAGGTCAGAACCTCTTCATACTGCCACCGTGAATGATCGACACATCCGCATCCGGGCATCGCCAAGAAGTCTACCGAACAGAAATGGCAAACCGCAACCCGCTTTTCAGCATGTATTGCGATATTATTCGCATCTTTTTTTCTTTTAACATCACAATATTGACACTATCGTACTTCTATGATATAATACCTCGCAATTGACCAACCCGGAATTATGTGCAAAAGGTATCGTTCTGCAGCATCTTTATTCCGGATCGCGTTAGGAGTCGTATTGTCGGTGGGGAAGAAATCGAAAGCAGCCGGAAACCGCAGAACCGGCCACGAAACTGAAAGCCAAACCCGGCGGAAGGCGCTGCTGGAGAAAGCAGAGGAGAACCTACAAACACTGCTTCACCGCATCGGCGACTGCCTCTTCATCCTCGACCCGCAAGGCACAATCATCCGCGCCAATGCAGTGGTAACGGCACGGCTGGGTTACGCCGAACAGGAGCTGCGCGGTGCGCCGTTTATCCGTGTGCACCCACCTGACCGCGCAGATGAGGTCATCGCCCACCTCAACGACGTGCTGGCGGGGAAATCCGCGCCGTGCAACGTCCCATTGCTGGCGAAGGACGGAACGCTGCTCCCGGTCGAGAACCGGGTCACGCGGGGGCAATGGGATGGTCACGATGCGTTGCTGTGCATGTCCCGCGAGATCAACGAACAGGTGCAGGCAGACCCGCAGATGCGCACGCAACGCGACCTCGCGGTCAAGCTGAGTGCCACTACGGAGCTCCGCGAGGGGCTGCGTCTCTGTCTGGAAGCCGCCCTGCATGCGTCTGGCATGGACAGCGGCGGCGTCTACCTGGTCGATGAACAAACGGGCGACCTGGACCTTGCCTTCTACACGGGACGTCTGCGCTCGCAATTTATTGAAAACACGACGCACTTCGCCGCTGATTCGGCTCCAGTGCGTCTCGTCATGGCTGGTGAGCCAGTGTATATTCCCTTATGGGAACTTGACCTCCCTGTCAACACCGACATGGAGCGGGAGGGCATACGGGCGTCCGCCATCATCCCGGTCCATTATCACGATCGCGTCATCGGCTGCGTAAACCTGGCGTCTCACGAAATCGACGAACTGCCTCCCTCGGCTCGCGATGCTGTCGAAACCATCGTCGCGCAGATGGGCGGGGCAATCGTCCGCCTGCGCGCCGAACGCGACCTGGGCCGCCGCGTGCGCGAGCTAGAGGCGCTCGAACAAACGGTGCTGGAGATCGCGGCCCCACACGAACTGCCCACGCTACTGCAAACGATTGTCGAGCGCGCTGCACTGTTGCTGGACACGGCCGGTGGCGCGCTGTACCTGTGTGACCCTGAACGCGAAGAGGTACGCTGCGTGGTCAGCTACAATACGACGCGTGACTACAAGGGACTCGTCCTCAAGTATGGCGCTGGCGCCGCCGGAAAGGTGGCGCGCACTGGCCAACCGTTGATCATCGATGACTACTACAGATGGGAAGGCCGCGCCGAGACCGATGTCGAGGAGCAGCCGTTCGTGGGCATCCTCAGCGTGCCGATGATCTGGCAAGGACAGGTCAGCGGTGTCATCCACCTCATACACCACGACGAGGAACGGCGTTTCTCGCGCGCGGAGATGGATCTCCTGACGCTGCTCGCCAACCACGCTGCCCTCGCCGTCGCAAACGCACACCTGTTCGAAGAAGCTCGAAACGAGCTGGCGCAGCGCCGCCAGGCCGAAGAGGCCCTGCAGCGCAGCGAAGAACGTTTCCGCGCCTTGATCGAGAACAGCCTGGACCTGATCAGCATCGTCGACGCGAACGGGATCATCCGTTACGTGAGCCCCAGCGCCGAACAGGCGCTCGGCTACCGGCCCGCAGAGCTGGTCGGTAGTAGTGCGTTGGAACTGGTCCATCCCGACGACGTCGCGGCGACCGCCGCTGCTCTGGCCAACCTGGAAGCCGGCGGCAGCATGACGCGCGAAGGCCGTCTGCGGCATCGGGACGGTTCGTGGCGCACCTACGAGAGTACCGGAACGAACCTGGTCCATCACCCGGCAATCGGCGGTATCGTAGTCAACAGCCGCGACCTCACCGAACGCAAGGCGCTTGAGGAACAACTCCACGCATCGCAAAGGATGGAAGCACTGGAGCGCATGGCCGGCGGCATGTGCCATGACTTCAACAACCTGCTAACCGTCATCACCGGCACGACCTCTGTGCTCTTGGCTGACCTGGCAGACGACGACCCGATACGCCAGGATGTACTGAGTATCCAGCAGGCCGCCCGTTTGGCCGCCGAATCGACCCGCCAATTGCTCGCCTTCAGCAGCAAACAGATTGTCAAACCAAGCGTTCTGAATCTGACGGAGTTTATCTCAGCTCGACGCCACATCTTGCGACATTACATCGGACAACACATCGTGACCACACTGATATTGCAGCCTGACCTCGGCCTGATTACAGTCGATCCCGGCGGACTCGAGCAGATGATCTTCGATCTCGTCGCGCAGTCGTGTGAAAGCATGTCCCAAGGGGGCGAACTAATCATCGAGACGCGCAACATCTACCTTACGGAGACCGATACCGCCGCTCATCCTGAAGTCGCACCTGGCAATTATGTCACGCTGACCGTCAGTGACACCGGCCCCGGCATGGCGAATGGCATCGCGAAACGGATTTTCGAGCCGTTTTTCCTCACGCTCGATCGCGGTCCCGGACTGAGGCTCGCCGCCGCTTACGGGTTCGTACGGCAGAGCGGTGGCCACATCACCGTCCGTTCCGGCATCGGCCGGGGAACCGCATACACGGTCTACCTGCCCGAAGCCACCGCATGACAAAATCAGTGGGGTTCTCTGCGCGCGTGGTGGGTATACCGGCCCCCAAACGCCTGGCATCAAGACCCTTTTCGTGACCCCCGCGGCCGGTCCGCTACAGACTGGTTCGGTGCGCAGGGAGTACGAAGCTGGGGTTCACCCACCCTTCACCCAATCCTGCGCCGGCAACACCCCACAGATCTCTCGTTAAGTTTGTGATATCCGCGCACATGCGGTAGTATATCCATAAAATACCGGAGCTGTACCGGCGACTATCAAGCGAGATCGTGAGAGCGAGCCTATTCATCGTGGTTCCTGGAGGTGAAAGATGACTGATACGATTGGCAGCGCAATTGCCCAAAGAGTTCAGGGGACGCACAAGCTCATGCTGGAAATCACGAGTGACCTTACTGACGCGCAGTTGGCCCACCAGCCGGGTCCCGATGCGCCACCCATCGGCTGGCACCTGTGGCACGCGGCGCGCTTTGCCGATCGGCTTCAGGCGAGTTTCCACAGCAACGCCACCATGCCGGGGCAAATGCTCGATCTGAGCAGCCAGCTCTGGCTTGCGGAAGGGCTCGCGCCGCGCTGGGGGCTGGACCCCGCTACGCTGGGCTTGTATGAGACAGGCATGGGTATGTCAGTCGATGTGGCTGTCTCCGTTGCACGCGTGGGTCGCGAGGTTCTCCTCGATTACGCTAACCGCACCTTCGCCGCAGTCGAAGCAGCCATCGCCGCTCCAGACGTAGCCCGGCTGGAGAGTCCGCGCATCAGTGTGCGCGAATATCGCCTGGAAGGCAACACGATCGTCG
>CAZPTF010000160.1:0-9118 GCA_964589015.1 uncultured Anaerolineae bacterium | reverse complement strand
GGGTCTTCGGCTCCGGCCTGTTGGGGCCCAAGGTGGGCATCACACCAGTCACCGAGCTGGTGATCGTGCTGATCGCAGCCGGATTCTCGGCGTTCGTTGGGGTAGTTTTTGGGATGTATCCTGCAATGCGTGCGTCCGGATTGCAGCCGGTGGACGCATTGCGGTACGAATAGCAGGGCAATGGTTTCGGGCACTGCCCATTGCCACTCCCTTAAGTCTGAAAAGTGGGAGAGAAGAGAGATGAAAACCTTGATAAGACACACACGAACAATCTACCTGTTACGTATCGCGGTCCTACTGGCTGTGCTGATCAGCGGGAACCTCGTGGCTCCCGCTGTGTTCGCCGACGATGAAGCCGCGGACACCACACCTTTGCAAGGCAAGGTCGTGTTCCAGACATCCAGCGGCGGCGAAATCTACCTGATCAACGCCGACGGCACTGACCTGCGCTACCTGACCACCGGCCTCGACCCAGCCCTCTCCCCAGACGGCGAATGGGTCGCCTTTTGCCGCTGGGGCATCGACCCCGGCCTCTACATCATCAACATCGATGGCTCCGGCGAACGGCTCGTCTTCGGCACCCTGTTCCCTAAAGCCCCAGAATGGTCTCCCGATGGCGCGCAAATCGCGCTCACCTACCAGCACGGCGGACAAATCACCGACTGGAAAAAAACCATGACCATGAAGCGACCCGGCTCCGACGAGGTAATGACCATGGACTTCACCATGCCCGCCGACCCCTTCTGGAAAATCGGTATCGTCAACGTCGCCGACGGCCTGTTCAGCGAAATGTACTGCCACGATCACAGCTACTCACCAACCTGGTCTGCGGACGGCACAGTCATCGCCTACGCCAGCGACCGCGGTATGTCCAGAACCTGGATCGGCATCGACCGCGCCGCCACCGGTGACCCGAATACCTACGGCATCACCACCAATTGGGAGGTAGACCGTTCGCCTGTCTTCTCTCCCGACGGCACGAAGATCGCTTTCCAGTACCGCACCCACGACCACTCGGAAATCTTCGTGATCAACCCCGACGGCGGGGGACGAACCCAATTGACCAAGAGCCCGGTCCTTGCCAAGGTGATACAGAACAGCGTATCGCCCACCTGGTCACCGGACGGCTCACAGATCGCTTTCCTGACTGACCGTACCGGAAAATGGGAAATCTGGGTGATGAATGCCGATGGCAGCAACCAACACCCCATGTTCGCGGAGGGCGTGTTGGATGGAATCACGTTCGAATACAACAACGTCGATGAACGTGTCCTGTCGTGGAAGTAGCCGAAAAGCGACAGGGAGTCCAAGAAACTAAACGGAGAAATATCATGGAATTGACGAAGCGCATCCTGGTCGTAGATGACGACAAAGAAATCGTAAGGCTGGTGAAATCCTATCTGGAGCAGGCAGGTTATCAGGTGCTGACTGCTTACGACGGGGAAACCGCTTTGCACGTCCTACGTCACGATCACCCAGAGCTCGCGGTTCTGGACCTGATGATGCCGGGGCGAGATGGCTGGGATCTGACACGCATCGTGCGCGGCGACCAAACTCTAGCGGATATCCCGATAATCATGCTCACAGCGCGGGTGGATGACACCGACAAAATCCTCGGACTGGAATTGGGTGCGGATGATTATGTCACTAAACCATTCAATCCACGGGAAATCGTGGCCCGCGTGCGTTCCGTGCTGCGCAGAAGCCAGGGCGCGATTAGCCCCGTCCGCGTCCTGCAGATCGGTGCATTGATGATGGATACCGGCCGTCATGAAGTGCACATGAGTGGAAACCCAGTGGACCTGACGCTGACAGAGTTCAAACTCCTGCAAATGCTCATGGAAAACCCGGGGTATGCCTTCACCAGAATGGAATTGATCGAACGCGGATTAGGCTACGAATACGAGGGTATGGAACGAACCCTGGACAGCCATGTCAAGAACCTGCGCAAGAAAATCGAACCGGACCCCAAGAATCCGGTCTACATCGAAACGGTCTACGGCGTCGGCTACCGGCTGACTGGGCCGAAAGTCACGGTCGGAGAGCGCACTCGATGAACCGTCTGTGGGTGAGACTGAGCTTCGCCTTCACGCTAGTCGTCCTCTGTGGGATGTTACTCGTGGGCACCATCAGCTTTCTCGTCAACGACCCGAGTTTCCGCAGAGCCGTTCTGCTGAATGAGATCCAGGCACAAGGCGGGCTGATCGACACACTGGCTGACTATTACCGTACACAGAACTCCTGGGATGACGTCCACCCCCTGCTGGCAGGCGCGCGCTCGAGCCTTCCGTTCAGAGCAGAAAACGGCCTATTCTTCACGCTCGCTGATAGCTCTGGACAGATCATTGAAAGCAGTGCGAAATGGCACAAGGGAGAGTACTGGACCGCAGCCCAGCTTGAAAACGCCATTTCGATCAAGGTCGATGAACGCACGGTAGGATTTTTTGCTCTCGAGCAAATGCCCTGGAGACCGGGAGGTCCCGACGATAGACAGTGGCAGGATAGACCACCCAACGACGATGGAAATGATATCGCCGGTGATGCCGCGCCTGAGGAACAGGCAGAGCGTGAGTCGCCACCGCAACCACCAGCGCCAGGTTTGTTCTTTCTGCAATTCATCAGCAAGTCCTTGTTGTGGGCAACAATTCTCTTCGGCATTCTCGGCATCGGCTTCGGGTTCATAATGAGCCGCATGCTCACCGCGCCGCTGCGGGGGTTGGCGGAAGCGGCTCAGGCCATTGGGGCGCGCGATTTCAGCCGCCGCGTCGAAGTGCGAGGGACTGACGAGACCAAAGAGGTCGCTATCGCATTCAACGAGATGGTCGAAGATCTGGGAGAAGCTGAGACCTTGCGCCGCAATCTGCTAGCCGATGTCGCTCACGAGCTTCGGACGCCGCTCACAGTCGTGCAGGGCAACTTGCGCGCTATCCTGGATGGTGTGTACCCTCTGGAGCCGGAGGAGATCACGCGGTTGTATGACCAAACCCGTTTGCTGAGCCGTCTGGTGGGAGATCTGCACGAACTGGCCCAGGCTGAGGCGAAGCAGCTCCCAATGAACAAACAACCGCTTCAACTTGAAGCACTCATCGACGAAGCGATTAGCGTGTTCAGCGTGCCCGCCGAGATGGAAGGAATCACCTTGAAAGCGGAGAACTCTGAACCGCTGCCTGCTGTGCAAGGCGACGCGGCGCGCATCAGCCAGGTGCTGAATAATCTGTTGTCCAATGCGCTGCGACATACCCCAGCAGGCGGCAGCATCACGGTCATCGCCGGACGAATCCCTGACGCCATCTGGTTTGCCGTACAAGACACGGGTGAAGGGATTGCGGAAGAAGATCTGCCCCACGTGTTCGATCGCTTCTACCGGGCAGACCGCTCACGGAATCGGGGGACCGGGGGATCTGGCCTGGGATTGGCGATCGTTCGGGCCATTATCGAGATGCACGGTGGCAAGGTCTGGGTAGACAGCGACGGCATCGCCGGGCATGGCAGCAGGTTCACCGTTCAACTGCCCGTCTAGCTTGATGTACGTAACCATCGGGAACCAGCGTGAGTGCCCGGGCGCGAGAAATTGCGTCCGCGCACAACGCATATTGCAGGGTCACTGCCGATGAACAATCAGTCGCCCATTGTCGAAGGGCACAAAACCATTGATGCAATGGTGAGGATCTATTGTCACGATCATCACGAAACCACCGCTGATCTCTGCGCCGCATGCGCGGAATTGCTCGTGTATGCCCACGAGCGACTCGACAAATGTCCGTTCGGGGAAGACAAGCCCAATTGCTCTGACTGCACGGTCCATTGCTACCGGCCGGACATGCGCGAGCGGATCTCAGCCGTAATGCGTTATGCCGGCCCGCGCATGCTGTTCAGGCACCCCGTAATGGCCCTCCGTCACCTGGCGAGAGGATTCAGGAATAAGTCCAGCTAAGGACCCGCACACAGGATTGCACCCCCGGCGCTATCCCTCCGGAGGTTTGCGCATCCGCTTGATGTCGCTGCGGTGGCGTTTGGACTCCAGACGCTTCTCCCGCGCCGCCCGGCTGGGACGCGTTGGACGTCGTTTGCGGCGTTCCTTCAAAGCAGCGGCCAGCAACAGGCGGAAACGTTCCAGCAACTCTTCACGGTTACGGGTCTGGCTGCGCGAGGACTGGGACGCGAGATGCAGGACGCCGTTTTTGTCCAGATACGGGGAAAGCCGCGATAACAACCTGCCGCGCTGCGGTTCTTCCAGACTCACCGATCTAGCTACATCGAAGAGCAACTCGACGCGCGTCTCCGACTTGTTTACGTGTTGCCCACCGGGCCCGCTGCTCCGCGAAAAGCGAAATTGCAGCTCAGCCATCGGGATACTCAGCCCAGGCTGAATAGTGATTACATTCTCATCGGGAACATTCCCCGGCAGGTTATCTTCCACTGTCCATCCCTTCCACACGTCACATCCCGTCGTCGCCAACAACATACGGTACCTCAAATCCATCCAAACGGCAACTCGCGTCAGGATAACCCTTTTGTCCATTTGCGGCAAACGGTGTTATACTTGCGGTTGGCAATATTTTCGGGGAACACTGCGCGATGCACGACAGGTCATCCGCTCCGCCGGCCCTTTCTGTGCTGCCTATCCGGCTGTTTCGCCGGCACGAGTTTCCTGCTGGAGGCAAGTCTGTTAATGGGAGAAATTTCCCAACGCCAGCGACACGTCATCGCTGTTCTATCAATCACGAGCATTATCATCGTGGGAGCACTGGCTTGCAGTTCGCCCATCCCATCGCACTTCACCATCCGGACTGGACAATCAGCGACTACCACATTCACTGTGACACCTGTCCCGCCCACTGCAACGGCAACGGTGACGGCAACGACCACACCGGCCACTCTGCCGACGACCACCGTAGCGAGGGCCGCTACATTCACACCAACCGCATCAGCCACCCGGCTGCTCCCGCGTGATTACACCCGCACACCAACGCTGACAACGACTCCGACCCCGCGTTTGCCACAAGGCGAGGTATACTACGATGACGAAAACGGCTTCGCCCTCGTGCTTCCCGAGGATTGGGTCGCCGGCAAAAGCGGCGATGGGACTTCGATAGCGATCAGTGATGCAGTGTGGCAGTCCGATGCACCTAACGATCCGTTGCTATCACTGATCGTGGGGGCCAAGGACGAGATGTTGGAGGGCACGCTCGCCACAGCCCAAACCCCCGACGACGTGTTGCTCATCGCCGGTGGCAACCTGAGCCAGGATTGGGATGCCAAGGTCACCTCGGTGAGCGAGAGCACCTTCAAGGGATTTCCTGCGGCAACCGGCTTCATTCAGGACGCCAATCCGGAGCGCCATCCCCAACTCAAAGGCCGGGCCATCGCCCTGTTGCTGGATGACAGAGCGGCAATGATTTGGACGTTGGCTCCTGTGGACCAATGGGAAGAATTCCAGCCGACACTCGAGGGTATCTTGAATTCCATTACGTTCACGAAACCGACCCAGTCACCCGTCCCGAAGACGCCGACGAAAGAATCCGGCCCAACAGCAACGTTGGTACCGCGTACGCCAACGCCCGCAGTAAGCCCTACCATCAAGCGGCCACCGGCTGTGCCCACTCCAACTGCACCATCCAGGGCATTCTCCTATGGTGCGCCAGAGGATTTCTATGCCAACGAGTGGGAAAACTACAGCATCCTGGTCCCGAAAGACTGGAGGGTATACATTGAGGAAGGGACGCTGACAATCGCTCCTTCCGTGGACGATTTCAGCCTGGAGGTCATTCGTGACCCGATGGTCGAGGTCACGGTAGGCAGCCTGTCCACTCTATGGGATGGAGCAGCGGCAGGTGCGACGTCTCCCGCTCCGTTGCTCGATGTCGCCACCCGGGTACAGGCCGAGCGCGGTATCCAGGTCGTTTCCGGACCAACACCCCTACAGGTCGCGGGCAACCCGGCATTGACCGTGGAATTAGCCGGGCAGGGCCTGGCAGGGCAACTGACCTCCATCTACCTGGGTGATAACCGCGCGGCGTTGGTCGGTGTGCTGGCTCCGGAGGACCAGTGGTCCAGCTTCGCGCCGGTCTTCCGGGAGATGACGGAGTCGTTGAGATTTACGTTGGATTAGGCGGTACCGGTAACAGAATACCTTCAGTGGAAACACAGCCGGCCGAATGACAGGTATTTGCACGATTCCAGGGGATGCACTTCAGGCAATCGTCACTATTGTCAAAGGCGAAAACCTATGATATAATAAGGTAGTCTAAAAACAAACTTGGATTATGAGAAGCCGTATCGACCCAGGCAGCACAGGTTCGCTTTCAGGGACGTTTCTACGACTTCACATCGGACTCTCCTGATAGATGGGTACTGTCTGGTTCGCTGGACTGTACCCATTTGTATTTTTCGGTTTAGGAACAAGGCGGAAAGGAGCGACATCATGAGCAGGCAGTTGTTGTCCCGCGGAGGTAGGGTAACGGTTACCACATTCCTGGCGCTCATTCTGGGTGTAGCGGGCTATTCCCAACCGGGATCCGTCGTCCGGGCCAGTGCACCGCTCCAAGAGCCCGGCACGCCAGAAATCGAATTGCACATCGAGCCGGATGTCATCCCACATGGCGCGTGCGCCACGTTGGTGTGGAACGTGCACGACTCGACAGTCCCGCTACATCTGAATGGCGAAGAGATCCCGCCGGTTGGGGAGAAGAGGGTCTGCCCGGACCAGACCACCACCTACCGCTTGATCGTGGACGCCCCGGGCACGCCCGCCACAGAAGAAGTGACTCTGCATGTGGAAGAAGGGCCACCCCCTGTCTTCTTCCGGGTTATGGACCCGGAAGCCATTCCCCGCGGCAGTTGTGCTCGCCTGGTATGGGAATTGCCGCCCGACTTCGCGGACGACTGGCCTATGTTCCTGGAGGGAGAACGAGTAGAGCGTGTGGGTGACAGGGTTATCTGTCCCGAGGAGACGACTGCCTACCATCTGCTAGTGGAGGCTCCTGAAGGGCCACGGGAATTCGAGCTGACCCTCAGAGTTACAGGTGAGAGCGGCCAAATGCCGCTGGGTGGAGAGCCGCGCCCGGAAGAACCGGACGCAGAGTTTCCCATCGACTTCGGGGCTGAACCCGACGCAATCCCCGTGGGCGCGTGTACGACCTTGTTCTGGCACGTGCCCGAAGGCGAATGGACGGTCATCATTGAGGGTCAGCCGGCGCCTGGCAGCGGAGAGACCCGCGTTTGTCCCGAAGACACGCGGCCCTACGAATTGATCGTCGAAGGACCGGGTTGGGCACGGTCCGCCCTGGTCACCGTTCACGTAGGCGAGGGCGCTCCACGCGAGCCAGGGCCGGAACAGCCGGCAGCGCCACAGCCCACTGCCGCTCCGCAGACACAGCCTCTAGCGACGCCCCAGCAATCGCAGCCTGGTGCAGGTCTCGCAGCGGATGTCACCCCGACGGACCTGTATCCCGATAACCAGCCGCAGGGCACCATGTGGGTGCGGATCACCAACAACGGTCCCGGTACTCTGAACAACAATCGTGTCGAAGTGAGCGGCTCAGGGACTGCCCTACCGGTGTCTGGTGGAGGGAGCCAAGCGCTCTCGCTCGCAACAAAGGAATACTCGCTGACGCTTGCGCCCGGACAGACCCAGCCTGTCAACCTTGGCTGGCCCATTGACACCTCCAAGTATTCCTACGCCTTCAACGTGATCGTAAAGGTCAAGGATTTCACCGATCCGAACTCGGCGAACAATGGCTACCAGGAGCAGGTAACCGGATCCACGCAACCCCAGCCGCCGCAACCCAAGCCGGGACCGGGCGGTACAGGCGCGGACATCGCCGTCACTGACCTGTATCCCAAGACCCAGCCGACAGGCAAAGTGTGGACGCGGATCACGAACAACGGGCCGGATACATTGAACAATGCTCAGATCGAGCTGAAATGCGGCGGCACAGGGGTGGACGCCAACGGCAAGACGGGCTGGTCACACGTCGAATCGCCGAAGATCAAGAACATCAATTTGAAACCAGGGCAAACGGCGGATATCGAAACGGATGTGTCGATCGACACGGGCAAGTATGCTTACGAGCTGTGGTGTGCCGCTTGGCCCAAGAGCTTCAGTGATCCGGATCAGAGCAACAACAAATACACCGAGAAGATCGCAGCGCAGAGCACACCGCCGCCTCAGGCCCCACCTGGAGGAGGCTCCTGGGGCGTGACCAAGGCGGACCTGGCTGTCACCGACCTGTTCCCCCAGAATCTGCCCAAGGGAGCCATCATGATGCGCGTTGTGAATCATGGCCCGCAAGCAGTGGGCAATGTCGATGTCGAGACGACGTGTAGCGCGACCATCCACGGCTGGACACAAGGCAGTCCGATATCGAGCGCAAAACAGGCTTTCAAAATCAAGGGCGGACTGAACCCGGGCCAGCAAGGCGAATACTACACCGGCATCGACGTCGACACGCAGCAACACTGGTACGAGATCACCTGTAGCATCAAGCCGCCCTTCAATGATCCCAATTCTGCGAATAACTCGTACCAGGAAACCTTCCCACCGCCGCCATGATCGCAAGCAATGATCCTAACCGAGTGGGGGGAGGCAGCTAGCCATCCCCCCTTACCTCACCGGACATGGCTGCCTTCATTCGGCGGTTCGGCACGGCATAGGCAGTTCTCTGTCTCAGACTTTCCTTCGTCTCGCGCCGTGGACGGCTCGACCTCCGGACATTCCCCACCGGCTTCACAGGTACACCCTGTCCAGTAGTACCGCTATCCGGGGCAGGCTGTCCTCCGTGTTCATCCCACGAGCTGCTCAAAGCACTCTCTCCTCGGCGGTTCGGCCCTTCCTGCTGTGACAGCAGCGGTATCATGGCCTCGGCTGCCCCCCGCCGCCTCAGCCCTGTTTCGCGACAAGAGTTACCCTTCTCGGGCCCGGCGACAGGTCTCCCCAGGTACAATCGCTGTTTTCCCCCTGCACCTTTGCCGCGTTTACTGCTCCAGCTCTCGCCTGCCTCGGGCTACGTTGTCGTTGACCAACTCGCTCGACTGCACAGCCTCCGATGAGGTTCGGACGCGTCCCTCAGACCGCAGGTTTGCCGCCAGCTTTCTCCAGATATCACCTCGCGGTGAC
>CAZPTF010000159.1:0-9133 GCA_964589015.1 uncultured Anaerolineae bacterium | reverse complement strand
CCCGCTACCACTTTGAAAGAGTCCCTGATGCTTAGCGCATCGGGGATTCTTTTCGTTCGGAGCTCGCCGCTACCCCCTATCTAGGCCAAGCCAAGCGGGTGCCGGCGACCCCGGCATTCAGCGCGTGGGTGGACTCTGAAACAAGTTTCCACCTGTTCCAGCGGCTAGACCCGACCGGCATCCAGTATCCGGCAATAGAGATTCAGCTGTTCCAAGTCTTCGACAGACCCGCAGGGCGTCAATGCCAAGCGGGGATCGCCTACAACTATCGCGAGACCCTTGGCCCGACTGATCGCGACGTTCAGGCGGTTCCGATCAAGCAGGAACTTCAACCCTCGCGGGCCAGCTTCACCATGGCTTGCGCACATTGACAAGATCACCACCGGGGCTTCCTGCCCCTGGAACTTGTCAATCGAGCCAACCCTTGCTCCTGCGGGCAACGATTCTCGCAGGCGTCGCACCTGCATGTTATAGGGAGCGATAAACAGGATGTCGTCCAGGGTAAGGCGTCGAAATTCGCCCGCCTTCGGAATCCAGTTGCGAGCCAGAAGATCATTCGTCACACCAACGATTGCGGCCACCTCTTCGTCGCTCGCCTGGCTGTTCCCCTCATGCTCGACCGGCAGGAACAGCAGCCCGGCTTCTCGCGGCACCTGATCCCCCGCATCCACGGCAACAACGACTCGCTCTGCGGTATGCGGCTCCGGCTGCAAGCGGCCCTCGTAGACAGCGCCCGAAATGAACTCGCAGATTCCCGGGTGTAGTCTCCAGGTCGTTGCAAGGAATATACCGAGGTCCTCCGGGATCGTAGCATGGTCCTGCAGCAGGTAGGACAGCGCCGACTGACCGCTTTCGCCAGGGTGCGCCCCTTGAATGGGTTGTCCGAGCTGCATCTGATCCCCGAGTAGAATCAGATTGCGAGTAGATCGCGACATCGCGACGAGATTGGCCACGGAAACCTGACCCGCCTCATCGACGAAGAGGTAGTCCAGTCTTTCACTCATGTCCGGGCGGGAAAAGAACCACGCCGTGCCACCAATTAACCCGCCGACAAAAGCCGCTGCCGCGTCACTAGACCCAAGGCAACGCAGGTCCGGGAACTGAGCACGGAGATCGCCAGCGTCCTTATCGCCCACCTTGATCCCAACGAGTCGACCTTGCTGCAGCTCCCCAACGGCGCACATGAGGTTGTGGATCGCCTTGTGGCTGTTGGATGTGACGCCCACGGACTTGCCGTCGGCGAGCAGCCTCGAGATCATCAGCGAGCCGGTAAAAGTCTTACCCGCACCCGGCGGTCCTTGGATGCAAAAGGTCGTATCTTCGAGAGCGCTGGCTATCCTGGCCGCGCCTTCCGCCGGCTCTTCTCCTGGCGCAAGAAGATCTTGTTGCGCCTGCCCTTCGATCCGCGGCGGTGATCGATGGAGAAACGTCTCGAGGCACCGCGGGAGAGCGCTCGAAGCCCCGTATACATCCACGATATCGAGGATTGCGGCTTCGATCACCCCGGCGGAAACGAATTCATCTGGGATCAAGCTGAGGTGGGACGGCGGCCCGGCGCCATCAAGGAGAGTCACGAACTTGGGTCCGAGTTTGATAAGGATCCGACCGTCCTCGGTCATATCCTCGATGGACGCCTTGATGCCGATATCGTGAGCGAAATAGACGCTATCGCCGGCCGTGATCTTCGTATCCTGCGACGGGTCAAACCGGTACCAATACCCCGTGGACCGCTTAATCGGAACTGGTCCCCCGGGCTCCCTTGCCAGCCCTCCGAGGCAATGAACATCTTCCCATAGTTCCTCCGTGGTCATGGCATGTCGATCGAACATCGCCCACCAGACAGGCTTCGCCTCTCGACGGTGGAATTCCAGAAGGTGGGCCAACATCTCTTGGACCCGCCAGCGGCCAGCGTCTTCTGCCCGCACATTCTCGTCGGCGGGAATAGCTTGAAGAAGCCGTGAAGCCAGCTCCTTTTTCCGGATGACTTCGTCAGGCAGGATTCGTTCCTGGGCATCCGCACTGTATGGTGCAGTCCTGGGAGGAATCCACGGAATCCCGGCTTCCAATTGTCGCTCGCGCAGCCAATCAGCCAGAAGAAGCGTGGACCTGCAGTCGTCTTCATTGTAGTCACGGATCGACTTCAGGATTGGCGACGTCTGCCATTCCCGCGACTCGTCGGCCTCAAGCCAGTGCTCGAACGCCACAATGGAGGCACCAGCATCTGTCACGGCGCCTTCGCGGCGTCCCAGGTAAAGGTGCTCGACGTTCTTAATCGAGTATGCCGGCTCGCCTATTCTTAGGCCTTCACACACAGTGCGGTAGAGATCCACGAAGACATCTCCGCGCAGGAGGTCGTCCACTTCGTCCTCTCGAGTTGCATACCGGCCCATGAGTCTACGAACCGCAGTGACCTCATAAGGCGCATAGTGGTACACGTGCATCGTCGGATCTTGCGAACGGCGTTCGACGATCCAATCGATGAAGGACTCGAAAGCCTGCTTCTCGGATTCACTATCAAATGCCCACCAGTCTTTAAAGCGGATCTCCCCATTGTCGCGATAACACGCGCCGAAGAGGTACTCGAGGCCGCCATCGACCAGGGGATAGCCTTCCATATCGAAGTAGACATCATGCGCAGAAGGCGGAGGCAAACAGGCCAGGCCCCGACGCGGATCTTCCGGGTTCTGGTCGAGAATCCGGTATTCAGGACGGTCGCGACCGGCAGATGCAAGTTGGAGCGCCGCTTGTTCCTTCAAGGCCGAGAAAATCCCGTCGTCAAGCCGCGGCACTCGCGCGGCCTCCGTCTTTGCGAGGGCTGCTAGTGTAGAAATGCCCGCTGCCTCGAGCTTCTTGATCTGGCTTTGGCGTATGTTGGCCACCCGGCACAGATGGTCTATTTCCTCCAAGTAAGTCTCCGCGTGAGACGCCCACCGCCCATGATTGGCGCTTGGATTCGGGAACGGCCGATTCTTCGGATCAAAGGCAGCGAACTGCCTGAGATACTCTTCACGAAGCCGCCGATAGTAGTAGAAGGAGTCATCCGTCCTGAAGGCCCGGGTCTCCCCCGTGCCCAACACGACCCGCACACGACCAGGCCTGATTCCTTGAATCGCTTCGAGCATGTCCGCATAGGCACAAAGCTGAACCAGAAAATACGGCCGCGCTTTTCTCGAAAGCTTCGTATCCCACACCTCGAACAGCCCCGTAGCTGGATCCCTGACAAGAAAGTCCGCAAACCCGGCAAAGCCGTCCCGAGCAAGCGCGGCCTGATAGATGACTTCGCGCTCGGCAGCGATCGCCTCTCGAGTTGCCTCTTGCGCCTGGGGCCCTTGGTCAATGCGGCACACGTCCCGGCCATCGGCCTCAAGCGACTTGAGAAACGCTTCCTCATGCTCGATTCCCTTGCGCATGATCAAAGCGTCCTGTTCGCTGGCCGCATCCGGTACGACCTGCTTCGGGAACTCGAGATGAAAGTGATCCATGTAACTCGCAAATGGAGATTGCATGAAGGTGATCAAATCGCTGGGAGAATGGACATATCCGCTGGCAGTCTTTTTCACGAATATCCCCCCTGAACCCTATCGTCGAGTAGCGGTTGATTCACGAGCAGCATGCCAACAGCAGGGAGCCGACAGATAAACCCAACGATGTCAGCCATCGTTTGATTCGCTTGCATCCAACTGGTAGTACTGCTTGGTTTCAGACCATCGCCCGCGCTGAAGGTTGAGCTTGGGCTCAGCAATCGCGATAGCAACCGCTTCAAGCTGGTTAAGAGCTGATTGTACCGTCGGATGAATTTGTGCTGTGTCCGCAGACAAGACGTGTGCTCGGGTGACCCATTGAGTTCCAAACCAAGAGAAACGGTTCCACCGCTCAGCTAGGTGGTCTGAAGTGTGGCACTTCAATCGCTTTAGCAATCGCATGTCACCTGCACCCGTCTGGCCTACATAAACGAGTTCGTAGTCGGCATATAGTGCGTAGATTCCGCGCTGGTCACGGAACTCGATCGGGACCGCGTTCGTTGCGTTCGAAGCCGCACCCAATAGTGAACCCGCATTATTCCGTCGCCCCCAAAACACCTTGTCATGGTGCCAGAATAGCCCATAGCTGCGAATCATCTACTTTGCCTCCAAATCCGCTACGCCAACCTCGCAGCCACGACCGTGTCGAGCATGCTCTGCACATACGAATCCTTGTCCTCTTCTTGGAAGAGGATCTGGCACGCGTTCATTTCCTGCTTATCCATCCCCCAGAGCATTCTCATCGTCGCCGACGGGGTGTTGGACACGATAAAAGAGTCCAGGGAAACGCGGTTGTCCCCCAGTCGCCTCTCAATGTCCTTGATGGTCTCGTAGAATTGAATCTTGGGATCCGATACGCCGAGATGCCGAATCCCCTTGGGGTCCACGAAGACCACGTGCTGCCGGTCCTCGGCAAGCAACCACAGGATGAAATCCGGGTGGAAGTTCCCCGCCTCGAAAAACCCCACCCCCCGGCCCTTGCTCAGGTTGCGGAGCAGATAGAGCTCACGGGTATCGAAGAACCCCGTCTGCAGGTCGTGATACGCCTTCAGGTCCTCGACGAATTGCCGTTCCCCCCTGTTCAATGCCACCGGGCTGATCTCGACGCCGTTTGCGTCCAGATACAACAGCGGCTGATACAAATGCCGCTCGAACCAGATGGCCTTCATGCCTCGGAATTCCCACGGCCGCAAGTTGCCGCTCTCGATCGTCGCCTTGAGTTCCTCGAGCTTAGCGACGATTTCGTCCTCGGATCTATCGATCAAAATCCGATAATAGCTCTCGTCAGGCGCTTCTCGCGTCCCCAGGAAGTTCGGATCGTCGCTTTGAAGATCGCGGTACTCGAGATGCGGCAACTCCCATTCGCGCTTGCGGAAGGTGTAGTAGCGCTCTGTGTACTTCTTGAGCAGGGCCAGCGCGATCTCTTGCCACAACATCACGCGGTCAAAGGAATCGAAGGCCAGCTCCTCGGCCGGGATAAGCAACCTGTACCACGACTGATCGGCGAGCAGACTCGCGACAGCGGACCGCGTCAGGTTCAGGTTGTACCACCCCCGCTCGGCCTTGAAACGCTCCAGGTCGAAGTAGAGCGCATCCACATCGAGGAACGCCACGTGGCGCAGGGAGAGGTGCGTCTGGTTCGGCGCCGTCTCCTGATCCCCTCCCTGAAGGCCGCCCGACCTGATCGCCTGGATCTTTGGGTACCAGTTGAGCACGACTTGATTCTGCTGAAGGCTCCTGGCCTCGATCGCGTTGGTGGCGTCCGGCGGTCGCACTGACGGAATTGGTCCTAGCTTCCGGAAAGCATCGCCGAACTCCGTACTGACGCCGTTGATCGTCCGCTTCAGACGGACGGTCTTGAGCTGCTGCTTGCCGAGATTCTTGATGACCGGAAGCAGGAACTCCAGGCGGTCGTCGTTGGTAGGAAGCCCCTCTTCCTCCAGGAAGTCGCGGAACTGGGCCATGTAATCGGCGTGGATCCCGAAGATACCGAGCGTTTCCAGAACACCGATGTGTTTGGGCCTTTCCAGCCCGTCCGGCAGCATTGTTCGCGTGCTGCGCTTGAGGCTCGTCCCGTATCCCTTCAGGCGCACGCCGCGGCCGAAGAGCTGGATGATCTGTGCGCCCTCACCCTTGCCGACGTTCATCAGCCCCATCGTGGATACACGCCAGCTCGACCAGCCTTCGGTGAACTTCTTGGAACCGATGAGCAGATTCACCGGTGAATTCGGCGTGTTGATCTCGTGGAAGAGCGAGCCCGAAAACTCGCGTTCGCCGGTGGCGAGCCCTTTTTGTTCGCAGAGTTTCACAAGTTTGGCATCGTCGCCGACATTGATCACACCGAATGCCTCGTTGTCGGCGCCGAGACGCAGCACGACTTCTCCCGTCGCACCCTTCAGGTTCTCCACATAGAGCTGGCCGCCGCCCGGTGCGTTGAAGAGCGTGGCCAGGGTCTCCTCGAACACCTGGGTCGCCGTGAGTCCGCAGGTGTTCAGATAGGCGAAGCGCCCGCCGAAGAGATTCGTCCCCTTGGCTGTCACGAGGCCTTGATTCAGTACGCGATCGATGCGTTGGATGCTGCCGGCGCGGTCAGCGACGAAGCGCCCCAGGAATTGAAGGATCTCGACGATGTCCGAAGCGTCCCGCTTCGCCAGTGTTGCCGTTACGCTACCGCCGACGAAGATCCACAACGGCTTCTCGACCTGGAAGGGTCTGAAGGAACTCTCGCGCTCCCGATAGAGCCGCTGTTGCTGAAAGAACGAGAGCAGGCATGCTACCAGGTAGAGCTCCAGATTGTCCCTCTGCGTGCCCTCATCGAGATTGAGAATCTGGTAGTCCTTGCCGAATCCGTCCTTGTAGAAGTAGCGGTAGGAATAGTCGAACAAGGTGTTCTTCGCATAGAGGTCCGTCAGACCGGGGTTTCCTTTTACGGCCTGGCCGAAGGTGGCCGAGTATTCGAAGGAGAATCCCTTTTCGCAAAGCGCGTTGCGGAAGCGCATCCAGGCGCCGTCGCCGCCGCCGGAAGCGCCGCGATGCCCTTCGTCCACCAGGACCAGGTTGTTCCCTTCGAAGGCGTCCACGGCGACAGTCTTGTCACCCATGTCGTCACGCAAGCGGGTGATTTCCAGGATCTCCACCGCCTGGCCGGCGAAAAGCCCGCGGCCGTCCTTGTTGAATATCTCCGCGGCGATACCGGCCGCCTCGAACTCTCGCAAGTGCTGCTGCGATAGGCCTTCGTTGGGCGTGAGCAGGATGATGCGGTTCAATTCCCGACGCCGGCCGTGCTTGGCCAGGTAGAACTGGAACTGAAGGACGTTGGCGTGCATGACCAGGGTCTTGCCGCTGCCAGTTGCCATCCAGAATGCCAGCTTGTTGAGTTGCGGCCAGGCCTCGGCATTCGCGTCGAGCGGCGTGAGGCGGTCCGCCTCCCGTTTGTCCGCATTGTAGACATCGATCTGGCCGTTCAAGTCGATCAACAGGGCCTTAGGATCACGAAAGTAGCGATCCAGGTAGATCTCGGTGAAGAGAAGAGCCAGGTATTGGAAATACTTCCAGACGATCGGCGCCTCGCCGCGCGTGATGCGCCGCTCGTTCAGACGCTGGGTATGCCGGACGATGTTCTGGTCGTACTCCAACAGGAGGTCGGTGGTCAACTGCGTCAGGTTGAAGAGTTGGGCCGTGAGGGCGTGGTGGAAGTGGTGGACGTTGTTCTCGTCCAACCCTTCCAAAGCCTCATTGCGCAGCGGTTCGGCCAGATCTTCGAATCGCTTCACGGTGAAAAGAGACAGCAACCACTGGTTCAGCGCCAGCTTATGGGCGAACGGCACCTGGGGCCGATTGTTCGAGCGGCGGCGCCGGGGCGTCGGTGCTCCCACGCCGTCCGCCGCGCCCTGCCGTGGACGACCTCGGGGCATCAGCACCTCCCCCCTGTCTTGCCGCTCAGGAATTGACGAGAAACACACTTGTCGATCACATGTGCCGAATAAGTGAGCGCCAAACTGCCTTGCTTCGAATCCGTGCTCATCAAAGGACCTCCCGCCCTTCCGCAACGTTCAGCAGGGCAGGGAATGCCAGAATCGCTGCACGGCGGCCGCTTCCGGGTATCAGAACGTACCTTTCTCATTGGCGGATGCGCCCAGCGAGACGGCGGCGGCGTTCGTCCGGGGCGTCCGCGCGGCCTCATCGCTCACCTCCCGCCAGTTGTTCCTCGATGAAGCGCTGCATCTCCTCTTTCTTCGGCAGCTCCAGCAGGTACTTCGAGACGAACAGTCCGTTGTCGATGCCCGCCAGCGCGTACTCCACCAGGGCGTGGTCTTTTTGCGTGCACAGCAGGATGCCCACCGGCGGATTGTCGCCCTCGGTCATCATGTTCTTGCGGTACCAGCTTACATAGGTGTTCAGTTGGCCGATGTTCTCGTGGCTGAACGCGGCGACCTTCAGTTCCACCAGGACGTGGCATTTGAGAATCCGGTGATAGAACACGAGGTCCACGAAGCTGTGGCTGTCGCCAATCAGGATGCGCTTCTGCCGCGCTTCAAAGCAGAAACCGTGACCCAGCTCGAGCAGAAAATCGTGCAGCTTGTCCAGCAGTTGATCTTCGAGATGGGATTCGCCCATCACTTCCTGCGGCCTCAAGCCCAGGAACTCGAAGACGTAGGGGTCGCGGATCGTCAACGCCAGACTTGTCTTTTCCACGCCCGTCTGAGCCAGCGCGGACAACCGCTGCTTGTCCGTCGACAGTCCGGACCGCTCGTAGTTCAGGCTGGCAATCTGCCGTTTCAGCTCGCGCACCGACCAGTTGCCACGAATGCATTCCAGCTCGTAGAAAGCCCTCTTGGTCGCGTCTTCGCATTGCATCAGTTCGGCGAAGTGACTGAATGAGAGTTTGGTCAGGACCTCGCTGGCGGCGATACCCAATTCGGGAGTCGATGACCCCCGGTTGTTGCCGGCATCCGATTGCGCCAGGAGTGTTTTCGCCAATTGTGGAGGCAGTGTCTCCACAATCTGCGGGTACGTCAGATAGAACTGCCGGTAGCGGTATAGTTCACGCCGGTCACAGCGCGACACGCCCTTTTGAATCAGCGATTCGGAGAGCCGCTCCAGAAGCTTCTCGCCGTACTGCTGACGGTCAACGCCGCGGCGCTCGTACTCTTCGATGTGGAAGCCGATCAGCCAGTTGCGCAGGGTGAGGCCGGCGTTGACCGCACGCGAAGCCTGGGCCGTCAGTTCCGCGTGCGCTTGACCGATAACGGCGACCAGACGTTCGAACGACATTCCAGGTGTGGCCGGGGTGGCCATTTTCACACCCCCTCCGTCTCGAACATCAGATGATGGAAGTCCTCCTCGATGAGTCTCACCTTCCACAGGTCATCGGGGGTCTTCAGGTTCTCCAGGTTGTTGCCACCGTTGACGTAAATCAGGTCGAATTCGCTGTCCTTGCTGGAATAGCCCTGCTTGGTGAACCACTCGTCCAGGACGACGTTGTCCTCCTCCGGGTTCCCGGTGAGTTTGCGCCAGATGACCAGCGTGCGGCGCCCATCGGGCGTTGTGCCGGTCACGGTGCGGAACCAGAACGGGCCGGCCGGGTCCTGCTTGAGCCTGCCTTTCAGGCG
>CAZPTF010000158.1:6931-9183 GCA_964589015.1 uncultured Anaerolineae bacterium | reverse complement strand
CGTTGGACCATCGAACAAATCAGTGCGGAAGAATCGCCGTTCGGCGCGGATTGGGCGCCCGACACTTGCAGCATACTGTCCGCTGCGGATCCGCCGGCGGGCATCCAGACCCCACCTGGTGTGCGCACGCAGTGGCTCAGCGCGCCTTTCGGGCTGGACAATCTGTTCTTTGGGCCGGACGGCGTGGCGTACGTTTTCTCGAACGATCGTGAAAAACGGCTGCTTCTGGCGATTACTCCCGATGGCGAGGCACAGCCGTACGCGCAGAGCGACTTGGTGGCCGGGATCAACCGCAAAGGCGGCGCGTGGGTCGATGGACAACTGCTGATCGGAGTGGACTACTGGCCCGAGAGCGGGAACTCGTTTGGCGGGCTGTTCCGCCTGGCGGCAGATGGCCATTTCGCAGAATGGGCGCTTTCCACTGGACACGGCGGCATCGCCGAGGTGATCCCGGCACCGGACGGGGGCGTGTTCTTCGCCGACTTCGAAACCGACGGGGTCTATCGTGTGTTTGCTGAGGGTGAGCCGGAACAACAGCTGATCGCCGCGGAAAACATGCTGGGCGGTGTCGCTGCACTGGGTTATGACGCGGCTAGAGACGCACTGTATGCTCTGAACTGGACGGGATCGTGGCCCTTGAGCGGCGAGGCCGGCGTTTACCACATCGGCGGGGACGGCGAGGTCGAGCTGATCGCCACACCGCGCGCGTCCGTCAACTTCGGCGGCCTGGCGGTGAGTTCGGGTGGACCCTTCCCGACCGGCCTGTATGTCAGTGAGACCGATAGCGGCGAGATCCTGCGCGTCGACGGCCCCGGCGTTCTCACGCCGGTCGTCACCGGTCTCCCCAAGCCGGGTGCCATCCGCTTCAGCCCGACCAGTGGCGCCCTGTGGGTCATCTGCGATGGGAAGGCCGTGTGGGTCGGGTCGGGCGCGGAGCCTCCCGCGCCTCCCGCCAGCTCGGTTGTAGCGGAACCAGCGCCGCCGGCGCAGTGGGGCGGGTTCCTTGGTGCCAACGTGACCCCGCAGCCCGAGTCGAGTCAGCCCACCGTGGAGGCGCCAGCGCTGTGGGGCGGGCTCCTCGGCGGCAAGGCCACCGCCCAACCGGAGCCCATCGTCCAACCCACGGTGGAGCCGGCGCCTCTGGTACAGCCCACGGCGGAGCCGGCGCCTCTGGTACAGCCCACGGCGGAGAGCGAGCCGCTGGTACAGCCGACGGCGGAAAGCGAGCCTCTGGTACAGCCCACGGCGGAGAGCGAGCCGCTGGTTCAAGTGGCGCCGACGGTGGCCCTGCCACTGCCTGCCACACAACCCAGCATTGCCGCGTTCAACGCCGCGCCATCCGAAGTGCAGCAGGGACAGCCGGTGACGCTGTCCTGGAATACGTCCGGCGGCGAGCCGTACCTCTTCCGCCTGGACGCTGCGGGACAGCCACAGCAGGTAAGCAGCAAGGCCCTCGACGCCAACGGCTCGATTGCTGTACCCATCGAAGGCGAGCCCGGGGGTGAGGTCACGTTCGTGCTCGGCCTGCTCGCGCACGGGCAGCCGGAATGGCTGGCTACCGCCTCGGTGACCGTCCAGGTGACTGGCGCCATTCTCCGCCCAACCCCAGAATTGGTATCTGTGGCGGCGTATTGGGCCGGGGCATGGGAAACCAGTTGGGGTGTGGTGACTCTCCAGGTCAGCGGGGATCAGGTAACCGGCAGCTATCCCCACGACGAGGGGCGGCTACAGGGGACGCTCTCGCCGGACGGATGGACGCTGCAAGGGACGTGGGCGGAAGCGCCCAGCTTCCACCCCCCCGACGACGCCGGCCGCTTCATCTTCACGCTGGCGCAGGATAAGCAGAGCTGGTCCGGAAAATGGGGCTATGGCGATTCGGCGGACTATGGCGACTGGACCGGCACGCGCGTACCGCTGTCGCCAGCAGTCCCGGACGAGGTTCCACCGCCTGTGCCCGCGCCTCCATCTCCGCCAGCGCTGGGCCCGTTCACCTTCAGCAGTGGTTTCGACGAGACACTTGGGCAGCCAAGCAATGTGGGACAGGTATTTCCTGCCGGGACGTTGATGATCTGGGTATCGTGGCCCTACAACAGTTTTTCCCCGGAGACGCCCTATACGTTCGAGTGGTATCGCGACGGGCAGTTGTTCCAGCAAGGGCAGAATCGCTTCTGGCAATCGTCCGGTCTGACCTGGGAGTGGGTGATCGGTGAGGGCCACTCGAATCTGCCGCCGGGCACCTACACGTTCGTGCT
>CAZPTF010000158.1:0-6831 GCA_964589015.1 uncultured Anaerolineae bacterium | reverse complement strand
GCGGGCTGACCATCGGTGCGCCGCAACTGAAGCCGGAGCCGGGCGACCGCATCTATCTGCGCACCGCTGCGCCGCGCTTTAGCCTGCTGTGGGACTGCTCTACCCAGGGGGATAGCTACAGCCCGTGCGATTTCGTCGCCGACTCGCCGGCGAACCTGCCGGGAGAGATCGTCTGCAACCAGCGAAACCGGTTGGGCTTCCTGAACATCTCGCGAGCGGACAATTGGGCCGGAGACCGGCCTGACTTCCCCGGGCAGCGCTACCCGGCCGATCCAGTCCTGCGCATCGTCTTCGGCAGCAACTGGTAGCGGGGCGAGGGGGGATGATGGGTCGATGCCGGGCTTTGTCCGACAAGGCTCCGCTCGCAGAGTGGGGTAAGGAGATGCTAGGGCGAAGGAGGGAGAAGCAGGTTTTGCGGAAAGCGCAGAAGCGCAGGCCAGCAGTTCCATCTTCTCCCTGGGCCGCGAGTGATGATGGGCTTATGTGCATTGGCCTGAGAGCATCGCCAGACGTTTCGAGCGACAAGGCATCCAAGTGTCCGGGCTACATCCCAATCACCAAGCCATCGTGTCAACTGTACGGCTCGGTCTCTCTTTTGACGGAATGGTGATAGGGAAAAACCATCAAGGAGAGGAGAGAAACCTGGTCGCGTATACCAAGGACGGGGGCTGGCCGTGACGCCGTGCTGACCGCCAACGGGCGCGAGTTCTGCGGGACCGAGCGTCATCCGCTTGAGGTGTACGTGGCGCTGAACGACATCAAGCACCAGCGCACCAAGGTCCGGCAGCCGCAAACGAGTAGTTTGACCGCGCGCTTCAATCGCACGCTCCGCGATGAGTCTTTTCGCAGCGCCTTCCGCGCCAGGTTCTACGAGTGGCCGGCGGGCCTGCAGGCCAATCTGGACGCCTGGTTGCTCCACCACAACGCCGATCGACCGCATCTCGGTTGTCATGATCAGGGACGCCGACCACTCGATGCCATCAACATGTGCCTGCAATCTGCAAAGAGAGAAGCTTGGTTACGCACAGACGGGTCACGCCGATACCTGGGAAGACCGTCCTCCTGGCACAGCATACAGTGCGCGGAGGGCGGTCGCCTGCTGTATCTTCTGTGCGGGCGCGCCACCTCTCTATTCCTGCGCTCAGAGCGCCATTTCGCCGCGTCTGCGTTTTCGTGCGACATTCAAAAAATACTCGTCAAAGCCCTGGGCGGCGTCGGGCCGGGTCGAGTAGATCGCGCCGTTGCGATCATCCTCCGTGACAAAGACCACTCTCTCGTTGGCTGCGACGCCCGTAAGAATGCCGCGAGCCGATTCTTCCGGAGTGATGGCCGATGCTGGAGCACTTCCGGGCGCCCCCCAGATGGGCGTGGCGACGGTCCCGGGAATGACCGTGGAAAAACGAATGTTCTCGTCCCAAAGCTCGTAGCGCAGCGTGCTGGTCAGTCCCAAGAGCGCCGCCTTGGTAGCCGCGTACATGCTTTGATACGCCATCGGCGAAAACGCGATGCCGGAAGCGGTATTCGCGATGTGTCCCCCGCCCTGTGCCCGCATGACGGGCAAAACGGCGCGGATGCCATTGAGCGCACCGTAGAAATTCACGTCAAAAGCGAGCTTCCAGTCGGCGTCGGTGGTTTCGTCGAAAGGCTTGTAAAAGCCCAGGCCGGCATTGTTGAACAGGCGATCAATCTGCCCACCACCGAACTCGGCCGCCCGCCGGATCATCGCTGCTACGCTGTCCTGCTTGGTCACATCGGTCTGCACTTCCAACACCTTGCCGGGGTACGCGGCATCGAGCCGCTCGGATTCCGTGTGCAGCTTCTCCGCGTTCAGATCTGCCAACACGACCGCCCTTGCCCCCAAAGAGAGCAGCATTTCGCACAGTGCAAGCCCGATGCCCGATGCTCCACCGGTGACGACCGCGACCTTGTTCACATAATAGTCCTCCATGTTACGAGACTCCTTCTTGGGTTTGAATGTCATCGCGCCGAACACAATGAAACCAGAATGATTCTGCCTGAAATCGGACTGCTACTGGAGGACACGCCCGCGCGCCTCCATCAAGTGCATGCGGCCTCTGGTCATCAAGACGGGGGACATTTCGATGATCGGCAATTCCGCCAACGCCTTGATGATATGATGCTGCGTCGGGTTCTGCTCCCATGTCAGCGGCGTCCACTGGACCGAGCCACGGCCCATCCAAGCACTGTGGGGCTCCGACCGCATCGGAAAGAGGATGGGCTGGCTCAGGTCCGCCCCCGGACCTCCCACCTTCGGAATGTAACGCCACCCGAGAGAATTCACATCGCCTGCGAGCGCTTCGACCTGCTGCTGATCCATTGGCTGCGGGTCGGTCATTTCCAGCCGCAGGAACGCATTGCCTTCGTAACTGAGACGCGTGCGGTACGTCCCCTCGCAGATGTGTAGGTCTTCGATATCTGCGTAGATTTTAGGTACGCCCATCATGTTTCCCGTCAGGATTGGTGTCGTGTCGTTCTCCCACACGACCAAGGCAAACGCCCCTTCCAACTCGTCGCGTTGTCCTTTGAAACGTACGGGCGCCGCGACCGTGAGCAGATTGTAGTAGGACCCGGCCATCCAATCGACCTGACGACATTCCTGGAACTGGAGCATCACTTGTGGCTTGGTCAACTCGAAGCCTTGCGGGATGTAGTTAGCAAGCAGGTCTCCGTCTGTGGTATACAAGAAGGCCAGTCCAAACACATCATGGTAGGTGACTTGTGCGTCGCGGTCGAAAATCCATCCGCCGAAATGCGCTGGCATCCTGTAGCTTTTGTCATCTTCGAGCTTGAACATGTCATTCCTCCTCAAATGTCTTGCTACAATAGATTCAGATTAAACCGCGTCCGTTGTACTTCTCTTCATTGAATCCGATACGATGAGGATATGAAGTAGGTACAAGAGAACGCATCCATTGACGGCGAGGATCACTCCGATGACCAGCCCGGGAATCAGGTGGGGAATGAGCATCGCTACGCCAAACAAAATCGTCAGCAGGTTCATGGCCAGTTGAGCGGTGAAAAGCTTGACCAGCACGAGAGGAATAGCGTCCCGCGGCTCATCGGACCGCCGCAGGAGAGGCACCCCGATTTTTGTCAAAGTGATGATGCCGCCCAGGATGTTGAGCACGCCAACGAGAACGGTCAACACAGCGACCAGGATATCCGGAATGAGGCAGGACACAATGCCCAGGGCGGCAAACAAGAGACCGAACGCCATCATCAGCCAGGTACGCGGAAATGGGCCGAGTGGCGTACTCCCGCAAGCAAGCAGCTGCACGGCGAAGACCACCATCAGCAGCCCGAGTTGCGCGCTGGCCGAAAAAGGAAGCAACCCCAGGCTAACAGGAATCAGCAGCGCGCCGAGGATCAGCATGAAGACCGCCATCAGGAGAATCATGCTATGATCGACAGACAGCCCTGTGTCACTCTCCCGGGGTCGTTCCGCCGCAGGATAGAGGCGATAGATCGCGCGCAGCGCAACGGCAAGATAGATGACCACGATCCCATAGATCAGGATCACCGCAGCTGTCATGGGAGTCGAGAGCAGGTCACGGTTCCAGAGGAGGACCGCTACCAGCATTGAGAACAGATAGACCAAAGAACAGCCCACAATCAGGTGACGGAACACTCCACCGCATCTGATCCAGAGCGGGAGTTTGTCTTTCGCAAAGCACATCTGCAGGAGCAACAGAAGGCCTCCTGGGCCAAAGCTCAGAAAGAGCAGGACGCGGGGAATCTGGTTGAACGTTGGGATGAAACAGGTGACAATACCAAGGGCAGCAATTACCACGCCGGTGGCGAACAAGCGCGTTGATCTGCGCGCATCGCCAAATGGTGTCTTCCCCAGTGTGATCGTTTGCAGGGCGAATATGACGAGGAACAACCCATACAGGCCGTTTTCATAGTAGGGAAGTACACCAGAAGATACGGGGAAAAGCAGGATGCCAGCAATTAGGAAGGCCATGCCAGCGACCAACAGGATCACCACCTCGAGCGGGAGATCCGCCTCTCTGAGAACGACAAGGTCCCTGCTATATGATGTGTACATCGCCTCTTTCTCGTGCCACTCGTCTTCGGCGCACCTAACTGACCAAAATATGGGGCTTCACCGGGCATTGAGATTATAGTGTCATGGGAGACGTCTGTCAAACCAGAGTATGGGAGATGAGATCGGCCTCTTCGCCTCCCCAGGAGACGACCTGAGTCTCATAGACAGAAAGGCCGCCGGACATCCCTGTCGTGTGTGGCGGCGACGACCCGATCCGCGCCATCCTGCGCATCCGTTGTTGTCGAGTCATAGACCCGCGGATTGGCAGGAGCGAACGGATTTTGATGCGTCCGATCCCACGCATCGTTCGCTCGCAGACCTTGGCACTTACGCCGACAGGGCTGGGCAGGTGTCGATCCGAGTCATCCCACGCATCCGGTGTGCTCACTCTACCCGGCTCATCCGCTTCTCCCAGGAATAACACGGATTGGCAGGATTCAACGGATTGCCCTTCTAGCGGCGAACCACCGATCCGTGTCATCCCGCGCATCTGCTGTTCTCCTTGTCTCGCGTCCACAAAGGAAAGGCCCACCCATACGGCCGGGACCCTCTCAAACACAAACAACAAGGCGCGCCCGGCGGGATTCGAACCCACAACCTACTGATTCGAAGTCAGGCACTCTATCCGTTGAGCTACGGGCGCGTAGCGATCTATTTCGGTGGCACGGCATACAGCGCATGAATGCTAGTGTTCAGCGAAAGGCCCAGCAGCGCGCTGTCCGGCTGCGCCTGTATGGTTACGGTCCCTCGACTGTCCAAGACACGCAGGCAGCAGATGACAACACTCTCTAACCGTCCTCTCAGAGGGTCTCCGCCTCGTCGTCCCCCGCAGAGCTGTTCCACGCCCTGCGACCCGTATAGACTATCCAATTCTCTTCAGTTTGACAGCTCTTAGTCTTGGTTGTATACTCTTTGCGGCCAAGCCACGGTGAGCCATCCGCCAGAGAGCACGTCCCGGCAAATTGAACGCTAATCTCTGCAAAGACTGCTCCGCTAAGGAGTTGTGTACATTCCGTCCAAGATGCTGACCAGCGGACAACGGCGCATTCCGTGCACATACGCCAGGCCGCATGCAATCTGTGTAGTTTGGTCAAATCACTCTCGTAGCCACTGTGCAAACCATGAGATCGCCAGAGTGCCGAAAATGATGCGCCATGTGCGTCAAGAATGAGACGATCACATAACACGGGAAGGAGTTTTCCATGTCTCACCTCTCTCATCCGGTTCCCCGAGAGTCTGCGTTTCGGGCAGTCTGTATCACGGCGATCGTTCTGCTTGTGGCGGTCCCGCTGCGTTCTCGAGGTATGATCGAGCAGTCTTACGCCGGCGAGAACGAGGGAAACATGTGCAGGGTCCCGTCTTGAAGAGAGGTCGGAGGACCAATACGATTCAAACTAAGGAGTTCGAATAATGGCGTACGAGACGGCGATTCTTTACCGCGATGTGGTGGAGTTGGGTCGCGGGCTGTCGGACAGGATAGTGGGCCATTCCGCCCGCTCTGTTGCCTGCCTCGCCGGTAAGCTGGCGGAGCACGGTCGCTCCCTGCAAGCGGGCGATTTCATACTTACCGGGTCGGTAACTCCAATCTCTGACGTCGAAGCACCCGCGACATACCGGAGTGCATTTAGTCATCTGGGCGCCGCGGCAAAGCGGTTTATGGAAAGGAACCGCGACTTCTCGGAGACCCAGCGATGACCGTGTGGAACCTGTGGTCGAGCACGAGCGCCGAAACTGGCCAAGATGGCACGCAGCAGGCGGCGCCTCGCAGCCTGGGCCCCGTGTTTTGGCCCGGCAGAATCAGGATTTCGCCGGTTGTGGCGTTGTTCATCGTAATACTGCTCTTGGGAGTCTTTGCCCGGATCTGGGAATTCGGGTCGCTGCCACCGGGCCTGGGCCAAGACGAGGCATCGAACGGCGTTGATGCATTCAGTTTGTATAGGTTCGGCATGGACCGCAATGGGGATCCGTTTCCCGTCCACTTTGTGTCGTGGGGCAGCGGGCAGGACGTGCTCTATGCCTACTTGATAATCCCTTTCATTGCCTTGGGCGGCCTGAATCCCTTGATGGTCAGGCTGCCTATGTTGCTTTCGGGAATCTTGATCCTGCCACTCATGTACGTCGCCGCCCGGCGGTCAGCGGGTCAGACAGTCGGGCTGATCGCAATGTTTCTCCTGGCGATTAGCCCGTGGCACATCATGTGGTCACGTTGGGGGAACGAGAGCACGCTGTTACCGTTTGTCTTCCTGCTCGGCTTTAGCTGTCTCTTGAAGTCGAGCAGCCACAATGCGTGGTTCGTGGCAGCCACCTTCTTCTTGGCCCTGAGCCTCTATGCTTACGGCACCGCGTATGCTGCCGTGCCTGTGGTCGTAGCCTGCGCAGTCCTAATCCTGCGCCGCTGGCATCGAGTCAGCCTCAGGAATCTTCTCATCGGGCTGGGCGTTTTGGTCATCACGGGCATCCCAATCGGTCTTTACATTCTGGGCAATTGGTTCAATTGGGATACCATCCGCCTGGGACCCATCACGATCCCAAGCCTCACATCGGAAGCACGTTATGAGACGTTGATACCCCTTGGTAGCGAGGCCCCTCTGCTCAGGGCGGCCCGAAACCTGCACGGCCTGCTGAAACTCCTGTGGGAAGGGACAGACTATCGCATGCACCATGTTATTGAGCCGTACGGTTATGGTTACCCGTACACCCTGCCCCTGGCGATCATCGGGATTGTCCTGCTCATCCCGTGGCGAGACTCCCGACGCATCCCG
>CAZPTF010000157.1:0-9200 GCA_964589015.1 uncultured Anaerolineae bacterium | reverse complement strand
TTCCTGATTTGTGCGTACATGATCTATTGGCTGGAGAAGCGTGCCGGTTCCCAGGCGACCGAAGACGATCGTCGTGCCCACCGTGACATCGACGCCGCGGCGTAGAGGCGACGCGGGGCTGAGTCGAGGTGGGCTGGAATCGACGTCATATCAAGTAGAAAGGAAGCATACCGCTCATGAAGAAGTTCGATATGAAACTGCTGCGTTCGTGGAGCATGCGCATCCCGGTGATAGGTGCAATCTCCGTCGCTATGGTGTCGTGTGGACCGGCGCCAGCGAACGCACCGACCAACACACCTCTCCCCCCGCCAGTGGCGACGGAGGAGCCGGTGGCTACGAAGGCCCCTGTCCCAACGGACACACTGGCCCCCAAGCTGACAGAAGAAAAATCGGAAGCGGAACCTGCCGCAACCCAAGAAATGGAGACAACCACTGTGAAACTGAAGCAATACGCTGCACCACCAGAGATGGTCATCGACCCGAAGAAGAGCTACACCGCTGTGTTCAAGACAGAAAAAGGCGATTTCAGCGTTGAGCTGTTTGCTGACAAGGCTCCTAAGACAGTCAACAACTTCGTCTTCCTGGCCCGTGATGGGTTCTATGACGGAACCACGTTTCACCGGGTTATCAAGGACTTCATGGCGCAGGGCGGTGACCCCACTGCTACAGGCGCAGGTGGTCCGGGTTATCGCTTCGCGGACGAATTCAATCCGCTGCTGAAGCATGACAGTGAGGGCACTCTGTCGATGGCAAACGCCGGCCCCAATACCAATGGCAGCCAGTTCTTCATCACCTTTGGCCCGACGGAATGGCTGGATGGGAAACATGCTGTATTTGGCAAGGTTGTGGACGGTATGGATGTGGTCAAGGCCCTTCGTCTGCGCGATCCGCAGTCAGACCCGAACCCGGGTGACCGGATCGAGACCATCGTTATCGAGGAAGAATAGATACGTAAGTGCAGGGGCTGGCGTTCCGCTGAGGAACGCCAGCCCCTGGCGAACACTCAAACCAACGACATGAAGGGTCTGCGTGGCACTGCGCTGAAACGGCCGAGATGTCTGGAGAGAAGCTCGAACACGACAACCGCAACTGGCTCGCGAGATACTGGAAGCTTGCGTTCATTCCATTATCCCTGCTGATCTCCTGCATCGTCATTGCCAATCGGCAGCGGTTGCAGGATGCCGCGATCTACGGTTATCCCGGCGTGTTCGTCGTCAGCCTGCTGGGTAACGCGACGATCATCTTCCCAGCGCCCAGTCTTGCCCTGGTGTTTGCGATGGGCAGTATTCTCAACCCGCTGTGGGTAGGGATCGCCGCCGGAGCAGGCGAAGCGTTGGGGGAGCTAACCGGCTTCATGGCTGGATATGGCGGACAGGTGGTCGTTGAACGATACGACATCTACCACCGTTTCCGCAGGTACATGGAGCGTTACGGCTTGATTGCAATCTTCATGCTTTCCGCCATCCCCAACCCCTTCTTCGACCTGGCAGGATTGGCGGCGGGTACACTTCGTTTCCCTGTATGGCAATTCCTCCTCGCCTGCTGGGCGGGAAAAACCATCAAAACGGTCGTCGTCGCCTACCTCGGGGCTGGTTCGCTGCACGTCCTGGGTCGGTGGCTGTCCTGAGCCAATTCCCGGCGATGTGGCGCACCCTTCTGTAAGAAAAACCCGAAAAACTCGTCAAATCCCCTCTTGACTCTCCCCTAACTGGAGGGTGTATACTCGTAGTGAAAGCTTTCAAGAACCACTCTATCGTCCGGACGAGAGGAACCAACAACCATGTTCAAGATTGGGGATTTTTCAAAGCTCAGCCGTGTGTCCGTGAAGGCGCTCCGGCATTACGACGAAGTGGGCTTGCTCAAGCCCGCGCGAGTGGACCGCTTTACCGGTTATCGCTACTATGTTGCCGAGCAACTGCACCGGCTCAATCGCATTCTTGCCCTGAAAGATCTGGGATTTTCACTGGAACAGATCGCACATCTGCTGGACGAAGGTCTGCCTCCAGCCCAGATACGCGGAATGCTGCGTATGAAACAGAGCGAACTCCGGCAGAGGGTGCGGGAGGAGCAGGAACGGTTGGCGCGTGTCGAAGCCCGGCTGAGCCAAATCGAAAAGGAGGGAACCATGTCGAGTTATGATGTTGTGATCAAGAAGATCGAACCCGTGCGCGTGGCGAGCATCCGGGACATCGCACCGGCCTACGACCAGCAGAGCTACCTGTGGGCGGAATTGGGTGCCTATCTGGCGGGGCAGAATGCCCAGTTTGCAGGTGCGCCCGTGGGAATCTGCCACGACAGGGAATATCGCGAACGTGACGTGGACGTCGAGGTGTGCTACCCGATCAGTTCGCACGTGTCGGGTAACGAGCGGATCAACGTGAAGGATCTCCCCGGCGTCGAGACGATGGCCTGCCTGGTACATCGTGGCGCCTACGTCAAGGGATTTCACGAACCCTACGCTGCCCTGATGGACTGGATCGGCACCAACGGCTACCAGATCACTGGTCCCAACCGGGAAATCTACTTGAAGGGCGGTGATGTCATCACCGACGAATCCTACGTGACGGAAATCCAGTTCCCCGTCGAGAAGGTGTGACCAACGCGTCTCTGATCCCCACGACCGGAATTGCCACGACGCCAGTGTGAACCACGCGGTGAATTCGGAGCGCGACTGGGCAGGCGGACACACCGCCTGCCCAATACCGTGTTGGAGTCGACGCGCAAAATTGCGCGGGCAGGAATAGGCCATTTGGCCCTGTCGTCTTCGTGAATTCGCTGCTATGATGACCTCAGCATTGTCTGACAGGAGGTCGTTATGGGCAAGAACGCTGTACATGGTCAAAACATGTCCCGTGAAGCCAAGAGAGATAGGTTTGCCGCTCAAGAACAAGAACGGAACGGTCGATCACTGCGTGTGGTGGGTATTGGGGGAGTGGTTCTCCTGGTGCTTGTTGCCGGTATCGTTTTCTTCCTCACAAGGCCATCAGGGGCGGTTACGCTCTCATCGCCGCGCATTATCTCCGACGCTGCTGCGGCGCCGTTGGCACAGACCGTGGTTGGTGCTGGAACAGACGCCCAACTGGTGCGCGCTGCTACGGTTGGTCACGAGCCCTATCCTCTAGCCGTGGCAGAAAACGATGTCGTGCGTATCCCTGTCTCGACGGTTGCCGACCACGTGGCCCACTATTTCACCTATATGTATGGGGATAAACCGATTGAATTCTTCATCCTGGAGAGTGCCGATGGGATACTCCGTGCGGCATTCAATGCCTGCGATGTCTGTTTCCTTGCGAAGAAGGGTTATTCGCACGATGGGGACACAGTCATCTGTAACAACTGTGGGTTGCGTTTCCCTGCCGATCAGATCAACGAGGTACGGGGAGGCTGCAATCCGTCGCCTCTGGAGCGAACGCTTGCTGGTGATTTCCTGTTGATTCAAGCGAATGACATCGTCAACGGACTGAAGTATTTCTAGGATGGGATAACAATGCGACTGATTGATGTTGCTTTCAACAACCTGCGCCGGCGCAAAGGGCGCATGCTTCTTGTGGTCATGGGGTTGATGCTGGGCGTGGCTACCGTAGTTGCGCTGCTGAGCATGGTTACCACAATGCAAACGGATGTTTCCACGAAACTGGACGAATATGGCGCAAACATCCTGATTGTACCCAAAGCCAACGATCTGTCTCTGTCCTATGGGGGCGTGACGGTCGCCTCGGCTGCGTACGATGTGGGGACGTTGGCGGAAACGGATCTGGCGCTCATCCGGACGATCGAGAACGCTCGCAACTTGAGTGTCGTCGCTCCCAAGCTCTTGGGAGTGCTGCCAGTCGATGGGACTACCGTCCTGGTCGCTGGCGTCCGTTTTCCCGATGAGCTGCGGCTGAAGCAGTGGTGGGATCTTACCGGGGCGGACCCTGCTGGACCCGGTGATGCAATCGTTGGGTATCGTCTGGCGGACATTCTGCACCTTACAGCGGGCTCTGTTGTGGATGTCGAGGGACGTACATTTCGGGTGTCGGGCATACTGGCAGAAAACGGATCGCAGGATGACGATATCCTGTTCATCGATCTGTCCGCAGCCCAGCAGATCATGCACAAACCCGGAGGAGTCAGTCTAATCGAAGTCGCTGCGTTGTGCATCGAATGCCCGGTGGAGGACATGGTCGAACAGATTGCCGGGGTATTGCCTCAGGCGCGAGTGACCGCCCTGCGTCAGGCTGTGACACTCCGGATGGAAACGGTGAACCAATTGGGGCGTTTCGCTCTGGCGGTAGGCGTTGTCGTCCTGCTGATTGGAGCGCTGGTGGTATTCACTACCATGCTTGGAACGGTGACGGAGCGACGCCAAGAGATCGGGCTTTTCCGGGCGCTCGGCTTTCGGCAGCAGCACATCGTGCAGATCATTCTGAGTGAGGCGGCATTCTTAGGATTGCTGGGAGGGATGTTGGGCTGGTTGCTGGGTACGGGAGCTGCGGCAGTGCTTGCCCCTCGTTTAGCTGGCGTGACAGCACTGGTCCATTGGGATCCGGCACTGGCTTCCGGTGCAATCTGCGGTGCGTTGCTGATCGGACTGGGTGCCAGTCTCTATCCTGCGATCAGTGCGGCCAGATTAGACCCGACGGTCGCATTGCGATCGCTTTAGAGGCATGAACTTGGGGGAATGAAAACAGATGATCGAATTCGAGAACGTGAGCAAGACATACAATGGGAAAAGCATGCCGGTTCATGCGCTGCTGGGTGTCAACCTGCAGATTGTCGAGGGCGAGTTTGCGGCGGTGATGGGACCGTCCGGTTCGGGCAAGAGCACGTTGCTCACCGTGCTCGGTGCCATGAACCCTCCCACGGGGGGACGGCTGACGATCGATGGGATCGACGTCTACAATCTCTCAGTCGAACGTCAGGCTGACTTCCGCCGCGAATATGTGGGGTTTGTGTTCCAGCAATTGCAGCTACTACCCTACCTGACCGCTCTGGAAAATGTCCTCCTGGCCTTGACCATTGTCAGGATGCCAAGAGCAGAGAAAATGTCACGTGCTCGGGCGGTTCTGGCGCAAGTGGGGCTGGCCGACAAGGCAGATCGTCTGCCGTCGCAACTCTCCGGGGGCGAACAAGGGCGCGTGGCGGTAGCGCGCGCGATTGTGCTGGAACCTCCGCTGTTGCTGGCTGACGAGCCAACCGGCAGCCTGGACAGGGCGACGGGAACACAGGTCCTGGAGCTGCTGCGCAATCTCAACAACTCCGGTCAAACGGTGGTCATGGTCACTCACGACCCGTTCGCCGCGCGCTATGCCAACCGCATCGTCAATATCCTCGACGGCAGAATCGCCGGCCCGCAGCACACAACCCAATTTTTGGAACAGGTCGGGTGTCAGCCTGAAGTGCGCGAGATCGAGATGAATGCGATACCGTAGCATACGGCTCCGGCGAGAAGCACCCACGTGAAACCCGCCGAGAGTGCAATGAGTGCTGCCAATACTGCGGCAACAACAGATACCGCACCGTTGACGCCCCAGGCCCAGGGAATGAGGTCTGGAGCGCTTCGTTTCAGCCAGTCGATCCCTTTCGGTAGTGGCATACCCATGAGCAGTCCCAATGGACCGAGAACCAGGATGGCCAACACGAAACGCATGGTGAGCGGCAGCCCCAGCGTCGCCTGGAACAGAACTGGCAGGAGGAAAGGGTAGGCTGTGCTCGCAATAACGACGGATGCGAGGGCCACACGCCACGGTACACGCGGCGAGAGCGTACTGCCGATCCCGGAGAACAACAGCAAGCCGAAGAGCACCGTACCGAGGGCGTAGGTCGGGCGCTCGACGTAGAGGATCAAGCGCTGCGTCAATGGGATTTCGACGAACAGGAACCCCAGGCCGATTACGGCAAAATAGGCCATTGCCTGCCCGGTGTGTTGCCGTCTCCCAAGTGCCCCGCGCACGACGAGAGGCAGCAGGATCAACATAGCCGCCGCAATCGACACAAAACCCAGCATGAACAACAGCACATAGTAGCCGGCTCCCCCGAACGGTTGCCAGGTCTTGCCCAATTGCGCCCAGAGTTCGCCAGCCTGCGTCCACTTGAAGTAGTGCCCAAAGAAGGGCCAATCGTCGGTTGGCGGCGTCACATCGAACGGATAGTCGGCGTAGAACCGGTGGCGGTCGGGAGCGGAGATCAGCGCATGGAAGTTCCGGTAGTATGGATCCTCCGGAAGTACGTTGTAGCGGTTGGCCGCCGCCGCGCTCAGACCGGGCGCATAGATCAGGTCGAACCGCCGCGCGGCGGCGAAGTCCGTGATCGTGTCGATCTCGGCGCCGGTCCAGGAGCCACGCTGCGCAATGACCGTCACCGTGTTGTACCCGCGCAGAGCGATCACACACGCGGATGGGTCGAGTCCCTGCTGTTCGGCGGCGGTCACTACGAGAGCAAACAAGCGCAGTC
Organism: uncultured Anaerolineae bacterium; assembly: GCA_964589015.1. Taxonomy (GTDB): domain Bacteria; phylum Chloroflexota; class Anaerolineae; order DAOTYC01; family DAOTYC01; genus CAZPTF01. Next base: position 2,765 of record CAZPTF010000157.1, on the reverse strand, counting down.
CTTCGCTGGGAGGCGTCTGTAGCCAGCGGGTCACCACCAGTATCCCGTCCTCGTTCAGACGCTGTAGCAGATCCCGGAAACCTTCTACGGTGAGATCAAAGTTTTCTGCAAGGCTATATGCGCCCGAAGTCACCGGGCGATAGGGTTGGGTCAATGCCAGTTGGACGATATCGAAGGTATCGGCGGTCCGTTGAACGAAGGCCCGGCTGTCTTCGACGACATATTGCACGCGGGGATCATCCAGCTCTCCGGTGGCGTCATGCACAGCTTCGACAGCGATCTCGTTGGATTCGACGGCTGTCACGCGTGCGGCTCCATTGGCCAGGGCTGCGACGACGTCGAGCCCACCCCGTGCCCCCAGGACGAGCGTCGTAGCGTTGGGCCGTAACCGGTGGGCCACGGCGCCAGGCAGATACTCTGCGAAACCGGCTGTCTCGGGAGTGAGGTAAGTGACCGGACTCAGATCGTCTCCATCGAACGTAAGCCCGTCCTGCCTGGGCAGTGGGCCGGTGTACGCGTAGCTCATGCCTGGGAAACTGCGAATTGCCGGACTCTGAACGAAATCGACGCGGGTAGCGGCGTTCCAGCGCGTCCACACGAGTTCCGTCTGTGGGACACGCAGTGCCTGGGCGAGCGACTTGTAGGGCGACAATTGCATGTGTGTGACTGCCGGAAGCGATGCCATCCACCAACTCAGCAGGGACACCACTACCAACCCCAACACGAAGGATATTCTACTCTCGGGTGGCGTGGTGCGATCTTGGGATGATGGCGCCAGCCGGACCGTGAGGGAGGCCAGACCGGCCAGCCATGCGGAGAATAAAGCAGCACGTTCGCCACCCAGCGTCGCCAACGTTCCCAGTGCGAGCAAACATCCCACGGCTGAGCCGATCAGATTGGCCGCATAGACGCGCGGGGTGTCATTCGGATGTGTCGACAAAAGCCAACCGGTAGTCAGGGCGCCGGTGAAGAAGGGCACAGCCAGAGCCAGATACATCAGCGCGAGGTACAGGATCTGGCTGCGGTCCCAGGCGATGGCGAAGGAATCGAAGGGCAAGCGGTTGGCCAGCACGAAGCTGCCCAGCATTGCGAGGGACGTCGCCAGCGCGAACAGCGGCAAGCGCGAGGTCGCCTCACCCTTGCGTAGAGCGGGAAATACGCTCAGCGCCGTTCCGCTGGCGCCAGTACCGAGCAACGCCAGGCTGATCGCCATGAATGCGAAGTGGTAGAACTGGGTGATGGCGAACAGCCTGGACAGGATCAATTCGAACGCCAGGGTCGATGCGGAAAGCAGGAACACGCTCACGTAAACCCACATGGGCTCGCTCTCCCTGCGCACAAAGCCGCGTCATTATCCTACCCGAACGGATCCGCGGCGAGAATGCCTTCGTCGCACAACACGCCTACACCAGGGTCTGCATGGCGGCGTCGATGCCCTCCAGGGCACGGTCCATGTCGGCGATGGTGTGAGCCGATGAGAAGCCGTGGTGCGCCGGCCGTCCTCCGTAGTCGTGGAAGTAGACCCCGTTTTCGACCGCGGCACGCAGGAACTTGAGCATCAAGTTCACGTCGTGGCCAAGCGACTGGCGATAGTTGATCACTTCCACATTCGGATCCATGCCGAAGAACATGCTGAACCGCGCCCCCAGATGTTGCAGCCGGACCGGCAATCCCAGCCGTCCGACGATCTCCTCGATGCCATCGTAGAGGTGGTTGCCCACTTCGTAGATGTGATCGTAGAATCCCGGCGCGGATATCTGGTCGAGAGCGGCGATGCCTGCCATAATCGCAATCAGGTGGGCGTTGTAAGTGCCGCTATGCTCTGCCGGCCCCGCAGGACGCACTTGCTCCATGATCTCCCGCTTGCCGCAGAAGACGCTCAACGGCACACCGCCGGCAACCGCCTTGGCGAGCGTGGTCAGGTCCGGCGTGATACCGAGATATTCCTGGGCGCAGCCCGGTGCCATACGAAAACCGGACAGCACTTCATCGAAAATCAGCACGATATCGTTGTCCCGCGTTAATTCGCGTAACGCTTCGAGATAGCCTGGACGGGGTTTGAGACAGCCACAGTTGTAACAGATCGGTTCCAGGATCACCGCAGCGATCTCGTCCTTACGTGCCTTGATCGTCTTTTCCAGCACGTCGAGGTTATTGAATGGTAGAGGTATGACCAGGTTTTTGATCGCGTCAGGAACACCGCTGGTCTGCACGAACGGGATGGGCTGTTCTTCCGGCCCGGCCTTGTCCAACGGCGGGGCGAAACTCCACGTGGCGTAATCGTGGATGCCGTGGAAATGCCCCTCGAACTTGACAATCTTCTCCTTGCCGGTGTAGCTGCGCGCGGTACGGATGGCGTACATGGTGGCTTCGGTGCCACTGGATGCGAAGCGGACCAACTCGGCAGAGGGGACCATCTCGCAAATCTTCTTTGCCAGTTGGGTCTGGTATTCCGTTTCGCCGGAGCAGATGATGCCCATGTCGAGCGCTCGCGCGACGGCCTCCTTGATCCGCGGATTGTTGTGGCCCAGAAAAGACGCTCCGTGGGACGTACAGAGATCGACGTATTCTCTTCCTTCGACGTCATATACTTTTGAGCCGTCTCCGTGGCTCATGAAAAAGGGCTCCTGCAGGGCTTTGTTGAGCCGGGTCGACGCGCTGACCCCGCCGACCAGATACTTCGAGGATTCGTGAAACAATCCTTGTTTCGTTTGGGCTGCCATTGTGCTGTGCCTCCTGTGTTTGCTGGGTGTGCTGTTGGAGTT
>CAZPTF010000156.1:0-9230 GCA_964589015.1 uncultured Anaerolineae bacterium | reverse complement strand
CCCAAGACGACAAACAGGATAATCGACAACCCCAGGAAAACACGTTCCTCTTTCATCATACGACCTCAACTGATTGGCGATGGGCCTCGTTAACCGTCCGCCATGCGTGTCCGAACACCCAGTCCGTCAGGGCGAATCCGCGCGCCGTCATTCCGGCGGCCCGTCAGCTGCAGCGTCCCGCACACCGGCACCAGCCTCCGGCGCATCTTCCGCAGCGCTCATTTCGTACCAGCGGCGCGCGAGACTGCCGCGACGGATGCCGACCAACACGAGCAGGGTGACGGTCAACGCCCCCATCCACACCCACGGAGACTCGGCGATTGTCTCCGGTAACGTAGCGCCACTGGGCGGCATGCCTTTCAGCGCGGACGGCATAATGCTGACCTCACTGCTGAAGGGAGATTCATTGCCCGCCTGATCGAACGCAGTGACGACGTAGTAGTACGTGACTTCATTGACGACCGTGTTGTCCACGTAGCGTGAGAACTTCTTGTCCACGCTGACCATTTTGGAATAACCGCTGCCCTGCGCAGCGGAACGGTAAACCCGGTAGCCATCCAGATCCGGCGCGGTGCTGGAGGTCCACTCCAGGACCACCACACCGTTCCCGGCCGTGGCAACCAGGCCGGTGATCGCGGGCGGGCCCAGGCGGTCCGAAGGTGTGGCGGTCGGCGTCAACGTCGGCGACGGCGGGCGTGTCAGCGTCGGGACCGGCGTCTGCGTGTGGGTCGCCATACCGATCGGGGCCGGAGTGAATGAAGGCTCCACTCCAGAAATGGGTAACCGCGTACCGGCGTAGCTGTATGTTGGAACTCCCGTCATCCAGATCGGGGTAACAATCGGCGTAATCGGCTCGAGACCCGGCGTGCCGGTGGCCGTCTTGGTGGGTGATGGGCTCGCCGTAGTTGTGCGGGTCGAGGTGACTGTCGGCACCGCTGTCGGCGCAGAAGTATTGGTCGGCGGCCCCGGCGTGGCAGTGTCTGTCGGCGTCGGCGTCTCAGTCGCGGTCGAGGTGGCGGTCGGCGTCGGCGTGCCGGTGTCCTCCGGTGTCGGAGTAGGGCGTGGGGCCTCAGTCGGATCCTGGCGGGCCGGATGTGGCTGGGATGCGAACCCGGTGATCCCCACGGACAGCACGATCGCCACAATCAGCAGCCTGCGTATGGACACCTGGAAACGCACCTTCCCTCTCCCAGAATTCATTGCCTTCCACCCTATCGGTCGGGATTCACTTGTATGGGCCGATTGCTGGCACACAACAAACTTGCCATAATACCTTTCGATAGCATTTTACCACTGTGCGTGACAGGCTGTCAATAGTACCGCAGAATATGTTCGCTTTCATTATCCATTGTAACACAAATTGACCAGTTTTGTCCACAAAAAACCTCGACCATTCGCGAGGTTCTTACAGCCAGCGACACTTGTTCAACGCACCCGCTGCCAGTCGAGCAAAAAGCGTTGCTTGCCGGTACCGACATCGCAACCACCACTGCTGGAATGGAATCCGATCTTGTCCGACGCCGGCTTCCCATTTTCCAGAATCCACACGAACCATGTCCCCTGGATTGGGCCGTTCTGGATCGTGATCTCGTAGCGCCCGCCTCCATCGGTCGTCACAATCGGCGATTGCCACCCGTTTTCCCCGACGAGTTGAAGCTGCACGCCACCCATCGGCAGCTCGTTCTGATCGAAGACAGTCCCAAACACACCGGTCCAGGTGCAGTACGGCCCGGCAGCCATCGAGCGCCACTGGTACGGTGGCGGCAGTGGGGTATTTGTGGGCGGCGGAATCGGTGTCGGGGTGAACGTAAAGGTCGGTGTCGGCGTCCAGGTCGGCGTGAACGTGGCTGTCCACGTGGGTGTCGACGTAAACGTCGGTGTCGGCGTTGGCGTGTTGGTAGGCGTATGGGTTGGCGTCCAGGTGGGCGGCATCGTCGGCGTGAATGTCGGGGTACTGGTCCTCAAAGGCGTCGGCGTCGCCGGCGGAAACGGGTTGAATACCACTCTGGGATTGAAGAAAATCGTGGCATAGCAGAGACAGGTCAGCAGAATCGCAATTACGATCAGAATTGTCAATAACTCTACAACGCGGTCATCTAAGCGATCTAGCATCTTCCTCTCTCCGTTTCCAAAGCAGCCGCCATGACGAGCACGGGAGCTCGTTAGTAATTCCGGACGAACTCTATCTCTGCCCATTGCGCGGCGCCGTGGCCTTCGCAGACACTGCTGGTATCGACCGTCACCGTGTTCGACAGATACTCATGGCTTCCGTCGTTTGGAACGATGGCTACGTGCCAGGTACCCGGCTTTGGCCCCATGGACAACAGCCCATCCCAGTTGCGGTCGGCAGCGTCTCCCCAGAAATCATCTTCCGATTCCGCCCAGGCACCATCCCAACCATCCGCCCAGAAATGCACCCAGACGCCTCCCAGCGCGACTCCTCCCGGGCTGCGGACCTTACCGTACAGACCGGTGCTCCCACAATTGGGTGACGTTGACAACAAACTTCCCTTCCACAGCGAAGTCGGTTCCGTCGGGAAGGGGGTGAAAGTTGGCGTTGGCGGAGGTGGAAGAGGCGTATACGTGGGAGGCCGCGGCGTCGTAGTGGCCGTGTCCGTCGGTGTGGGGGTATCGGTAGGTGTCCAGGTGAATGTAGGCGTCGGCGTGAACGTCGGCGTGGGCGTTGCGGTAGATGTCGGTGTGGCTGTCGGAGTCCAGGTCGGCGGGAAGGTAGGTGTTCCGGTCACGTCGATGACGATCAGAGCAGGGGTATTGAGCTGAGACGAATCTGCTGCCAACTGCGCCGCGCCCACATCGGCGCCCGAAGGCGGGAAGGGATTCAGCGAAATCTCAGGCGAAACATAGATCGTCGCATAGCACATACATACAGCCATTGTCATGAACAGGGTAATCAACGTCAGTATCACCGCCAGACGGTCACTCATTCCCCTGAACATTTTACAGCAACCCCCTCGCCCCCCTGGAATCAAGACAGCAAAACCGAGACCATGCTGATTGCCAACAGACCCATTCACTTGCATGCGCACAGAGAGGCCAAACAACCTTTAGGGCATGACGCCTTTCCTATAGTTTTCACTGCGCACCAGCGCAAACATGGGATGTTCCCCCGCAGAAACGACATCAACCCGCATGGACCGGTCGATGCCTTCTGCCATAAGCTTCTGGGTTGCTTCCTGCATCTTGGCAATCAACTGCTCTTCCGGATAGTTGGGATAAAGCCCCAGACGGCCCATTTCGAGTTCCAGGCGAAACAACTCCAGCCACGCACGGTTGACCTGCGACGACTCGGGGAGCGTCACGATCTGATCGCCATACAACGCATACAGATCCTGCCTGGCTTTCGCCAATTCCGACTGAATCGTTCCCAACTGCCCTTCCCATGCGGGTACCAGGCTCAGTCCCTGCGCACGAAGAGCGACGGCGTATTTGAGCGTCAGCCAATCGACCTTGTCTTTCATCAACGCGATCTTGTCTGATAACTGGCTGGCCTGTAACATACCCGCCTCGAAGGCCCCCTTTCTCCGTGCATCTTCCACCATCAGGGCAGTTGCCAGGTCGTCCACCAGTGCGCTCGAGATTTTCCCGCCCCGGTCACGCAGATAATCTGCCAGAACAGTGGCGCGTCTCTCTCGATCGGTTCGTGCTGCCAAGACTTCGGAGTCAAGGTAGTCTTGAGACACGAACTTGTTCAACACCGGTTCCGGTGCTTCCAGCGCAGTAGCAAGTTGCGCCACGCCACCCAGCTCCAGCGAAACCTCCAGTTTTTCCCAGGCCTCGCGTCCAAATCCCAGTTCAGTATACGCCGGGATCAGCCGGTCGAGCAGATATTTCCGATGCGCTGGCTTCAAGTACATGCTGTCAAGTGCCAACGTACGCGCCTGATTGAGTGCCGCGACCGCCTCCCCGGCCGCACTCAGATCAGTCAGGCTTTCGCCCGACTGCAGGAGCGCGTCAGCACGCGAAAAATCGGACAGCATCGGGCTCAGGACCGCGATCAGATTGATTTGCCGGTAGACGAGCTTCGCACGATCCGCCTTGCCTTGCGCTGCGTATCGTTTGCCGACTAACAGCAGACTTCCGATCCGTTCCTCGTCCGACAACTGCGGACTCAACACGATCAGGCTGTAGGCGCTTTCGATATCACCTTCTTTCAGCGCAGTGTTTATTGCCGTTATGTCATCTTTGCCGCCCAGCTTCAACAGGGCGGTGGCGGGGGAAAGTTGGGAACGTTCAATTTGCTGAACCGGATCGACCCAGCCAACTTGTGAATCGCCCACACTAACCGCCCGTCGTTTGATGAGCAGAGAAAAAACTCCCAGAATCACCAGTACAAGTACCAGAAAAATCAACACGCCCGCAATGGCAGCAGGCATTAGCCACTTTTTTGGGCTAGATCGCATATTCACCCCACATGGAGAGCTGCCCGTACTCCGGCGACGGCTTCTCACCGTCGAGAGACCCCAGGGCACCCAACGGTACCCTGGCATCTAACCGCACAGCTCTCCAGAATCAATGTCTTTCGGGCGCGCCCGCTCAGTCCTCGAACGTGATAAATCGTTCGATTTGCGCACCCTGGCGCTGCTTCGTCAGCCAGGTCTGAAATGCCTTGGCTTTCAAAGCATTGGTCTGCTCTTCCGTCAGTTCTCGCTGCGGATCCTTCTCCAGGACCTCCAGGACATGGAAAGTGCCAAATGAATCAGGAACCACCTCGGGAATCAAACCAACTTCCGAGGCAAACACGACTTTGTCGATTTCGTCAGGCAGCATTTGCCGGGGAAGCCAACCCAGCTCGCCGCCCTGATCCTTGGTCACCTGATCTATCGAGGTGTCCTTGGCCAAAGCGGCGAAGTCGCCGCCGTCTTGAAGCTGGGAAAGCACATCTTGCGCCTTCTCTTCAGAATCCACCAGAATATGGCGGACGTGAGCTTGAGGCGCCTTATCGGGCAGATTGCCGGCCTGGGCCTCGCCAACTTCCAGGGTTAAGAGCTGCGCACGAATCATATCCCGGTAGTCGTCCTCCGTCTGGTCGGTTTGCTTCAACCACTGCTCGAAACCGGCACGGCCTCCATTCTCCTCGATCGATTTATCCACGGCCTCGGTGACTGCCTGTTGCGTGACCGTAATTCCCTGCGTGGCTGCCGCCTGCTCGATGACGATCAGACTGATCATGTCTTCCAGCATTTGCCGGCGGACGGTCGCAAAGATCTGCGCGCCTTCTTCTGAAGAAAGGTCGTACCCCTGGCTCTCGAGTGCCAGGCGAGCCAATTTGACCTGCTTATCGTAGGCATCTTTGGTGATCGTCCGCCCGTTGACCACCGCCGCCAGATCATCCGTCGGCACAGCGCCGCCACCCTCTTCTCCGGTAACCGGGGTAGGAGAGACTTCTTGAGCCTGAAGATCCACATTTCCTATCGTCGGATTCTCTCCGGATACGGCAATAGACCACATGGGTAGGGAGGGAGGCGCGACATGCAGGTTCCCCGCCATCGCATACAGAGTACCGAAACCGAACACAAGGAGAAGGGCCATTATTAACAGTGAGAACAAAACGTATGACCGTTTCATGGTGTACAACCTCCTGGGGAAAGGTGTGCTCTGAAGAGCATCAGTACAACAACATTACCATTGCTACTCCAATTATATATGATAGTGGGCGTAGATGCAACCGTACCGTTACCTCTGAGTGCTTCCGGGGTATCTGCCGGTGAATGCACCCCCGGCATCAGACTGTGCCCGCCTACTACGGGGGATCCCGCGCGGGATCCGCGCAAGCGCGCCAGACGCGGCACAACGCCGGCGGCGGAGATTGTCCAGTCGGAACCGGCAAGAAGAATCCGGGCGGTTGCATCCTGTTGGTCGCGCTTTCAACGTGATGCCAAAAAAAATCGTGGGGCCAGCCGTTACCTCACAGCTCGTCAGCGATAGTGACCAGCGCATGCGGTTCGTTGAGCAGAATCCTGCCATTTCCTGAAGCAATGATCCCTTGCTTACGCAGTTTGCTCATCACGCGGATGGCACTCTCCACCGTCGTACCGGTCATCTCAGCAATCTCCTGCCGAGTTAGCGGCATGTCGATCATGATGTGCTTGTCTTCCGTTTGCTTGCCTATTGTGGCTGCCAACCGCAGGAGCAGGCGAGCGATCCGCCGTTCGACCCGTTCCACGGCCATGCTCCGTAGCGTTTCGTAGGCTTCCTCGAGCCGTTGTTCCAGACCGCTGATTATGAGCACTGAGAGATCAGGGTAGCGCTGGAGCAGATGCTGATAGGTCTCTTCAGGGAACAACAACATGACGGTGGGTTCCACTGCCTGCGCGGTCACCGAGTAGGCTTCCCCCTTACGCAGCGCCGCTTCGCCGAGGAAGGTCCCCGCCGACACGACGGTGACAATCACATCCTTCCCAGTATCGGAATGTTTGAGAAGTTTGATCCTTCCCTGCTCCACAAACCAGAGCTGAACCGGGTCATTCCCCTCGAAGAAAACGTACTCGTCCGGTTCATATTCTTTTCGGATGAAGAGTGCCGCAATCTCCGCCTTCTGCCTGGCTGGCAATTCGCGAAAACTCTGAATCGGTTCAGCGCTCGTCATGAAACCCCTTCCCTACTGTTAAGTACGCCACAGGTTGCGGACATATCCAGTGATGATATCACCGCCCAAGAGGCACGGCGAAGAGCCATGCGCGGGGACGCATCCAGAGTTCTCGGCGACAATTGTGGCGTCTTTAGCGCGACAAATTTGCTGGAGAGCACGCCCGCAGCACCGGACTGGACCAATCTACTGCGGTGCAAACTGGCGCACGGGCCGTCCAGGCGCATCAGTGCTCATCAAACAGGTCGGATGCCGGCAGATCATCGCGCAAGAACAGCGGGACGGTCATCGTCACCTTTGTGCCCTGTCCGATCTCCGATTCAATCGCCAACGCCCCCCCCACAGTCTCGGCCCATTCTTTCATGTTCAAGAGACCGATGCTGCCGCGCTCACCGTACATCCGCTCTACCAGATCGACATCGAATCCCTGCCCATCATCTTCGATCGCGACATACAGTTTCTCGTCGTCCCGGTCCAGAGCAACGCGGATGTTCTTCGCACGCGCGTGACGGCGCACGTTGTTGAGAGACTCACGGATGATCGAAAAGACCGCGGTCTCGACCTTGGGCGTCAAGCGTCCAAGCGCGTGATTCACAGACAGGCGCAACCGTCCCGTCCCCTCCTTGCGCAGGCGCTTGGTATAGGCCTCCAGCGCTGCGGCCAATCCTTGCGTCTCCAGAATGACCGGTCGCAGGTCGAAGAGCATCGTACGAACCTGGAACAGCGCTTTGCTGATCACGTCCTCCAAGGCGGAAAGATCTGTGGTGGAAATGGCATTCTGCTTGGAGACCTCTTCATTCATGAAGCGGACATTCATCAGCGCCGCCGCCAGCATCTGCGCCAGGCTATCGTGAAGGTCACGTGCCAGACGACGGCGAACATCTTCCTCAACAGCGACGACGCGGTCACGTTCCTCTCGTACAGCCTCATACAGCCGCGCGCTTTCGATGGCAGCAGCCGATTGCGAAGCAAAGATGTTCAGGATGTTCACGTCGTCCTCGTCGAATAGATCGCCGGATTTCTTATTGAGCAACTGGAGCACGCCGATGACTTCGCCTTTGGACATCAGGGGGACACATAACAGGTTGTTTGTAGTGAACGAGCTCACCCGGTCAATGCCCGCGTAGAAACGGTCGTCAGTTGTCACATCATTGACAACGACTGACTCGCAATGCGTCGCGACCCAGCCCGCGACCCCCTGGTCACGTCCAATCCGTTGTTTGCTCAAGGCTTCCCCACCGCCCCCTTCGATCACTTCGAAAACCAGTTGATCGGTGGAAGGGTCGAGCAACAACAAGGATCCGGCAGTCGCGTCCATGACCTGCACGGCTGAACGCAGTATTTTCTTGAGAAGCAAGGGCACATTCAGTTCCAATGCCAATGAACGTGCCGCGTCCTGCAATGCATACAACGCTGTGATCCGGTCTTCGAAGGATTCATTCTGTTCCCGCAAACGACGGTTCTCTTCAAGCAGTTGCTCATACGTCAATTCTTCACCATTTTCGCTCATCGGTCCACCCTGCCTTTTGAGATTTCGGACTAATCCAAAAAACTACACATAATTATACCTGAGCTTGCCCCCTGAGGCAACTGGCACAACCACGAAGGGTGCAGCCAGATTTTGGCGGCAATTGCATCGCCGGCGACGTGACAAACGCGCTGAAGAGCACGCCCTGCCTGCTGCTTGCCGGCCCCCCAATTTATGGGATGCGCCCAACCGCGAAAAGACACTCGCCCGTTTGTGAGCGGTTCGACAAATGGACTTGGAAGGTAACGGTTGACCCTTCCAAGTCTACAATTTATTGTCCAGGTATGCAAATGGCGACAGGGAAATTATTGATTCCGGCATTCGCGGCGCGATTCTCGGAGCGGAAAGAACCGCGAGCAGACAAACTCGCGCACGACCAGCACATTCCGCTCACAGCTGGGCGGAATTCCACGCGCTGACTGCATCGAACATGGCGACGATGTTTTCGGGAGGTACGTCCGCCTCGATATTGTGAACCTGCTGGAACACGAAACCGCCTCCCGGGGAAAACACCTCCAGGTTCCGGAAGACGTGCTCTTTGATCGCAGCAGGAGAGCCTGCGCGCAAGACGTGCTGGGTGTCACATCCGCCACCCCAGAACGTGAGCCGCCTGCCATAGCGTTCCTTGAGCCGCGCCGGTTCCATATTGACGGCTGAGATCTGGACCGGTGTAATGGCATCCAGACCCGCATCGATCAGATCCGAAAGGATGTGGAAGATGCTGCCACAACTGTGTAGCAAAACCTTCACCGGCGCCAGGCACTTGGCGGTCTTCCACAACAACGCCTGGCGCGGTTTGAAGAACTCCCGATACATTCTGGGTGAGATCTGGAGTCCCGTCTGCATCCCATAGTCATCATAACAGGCCAGCACATCGATGTAGGGGCCGACGGCCTGCAAGTACAGCTCCAACCGGCGGAGGTATATCGCCGTGAGCTCATCCAGAAAACGGTGGGCAAAAGCGGGGTTTCCAGCCAGGAGCAGATAGAACCTTTCCATACCGAACAGGTGTTGGCCACCTTCAAGCAGCGGACACCTGAACAGGCCAACGATGGCCCGCGACGTCTCCGCACGGAACCGCCGGGCGCCTTCCGC
>CAZPTF010000155.1:1862-9232 GCA_964589015.1 uncultured Anaerolineae bacterium | reverse complement strand
CCGCTGAACACGATGCCGATCTTGCGCACCGCCTCGTCGAGCTTGAGCCGTCCCTCCCAGTAGCTCACGTCGGCCTCGTAGCGGCCAAACAGGAACGGGAGCCACGGCAGATAGGCTGCGATCACCGCAAGCAGCGCGAGCAAGCCCTCGCGCACGCGTGGCGGGTGCCAGCGCAACAGCCAGGCGCTGACAACATAGGCCGCCTGGAACGCCAGGATGAAGACGGCGAAGTAGTGCGTGTAGAGCGCGAGGATCGCGCTGAGCGCGACGCCGGCCCACGCCCAGCGGCGCGGCACCGCGCTCGCGTTCTCCAGCGCGGACCACAGCAGATAGCACGAGCTCAGCGTCAGGGCCACCAGCAGCGTGTACATGCGCGCTTCCTGTGCATACCACACGTATAGCGGCGACAGCGTGGCCAGTCCGGCAGCGAGCAGTCCAACCTCGCGCGAAAACACGCGGCGACCGAGCCAATAGAACAAGGGGATGCTCAACACTCCCAACAGCAACGACAGACTGCGGACGGCGACTTCGCTCCGCCCGAAGATGAGCATCCAAAAATGGAGCAGATAGTAGTACAACGGCGGCTGAATGTCGCTCGCCGTCTCGATGGTGAGCTCAGCCAGGCTCTTGCCCGCGAGATAGACGCTGTATCCCTCGTCGTACCACAGGCTCTGCGCTCCGAGATGGAACAGGCGTAGAGCCGCGGCGACGACCAGGATGCCCGCCAGAATTGGCCGGTCCGCGCCGGCTTGCGCTTCGCCCCGTCGTGTACGTTCCATGTGCTGATCTACCTCACTCGTGCACGGAGAGCGGACCCAGTGACACATTGTTTCCGGTCGCCGCCCCCGATGCGTCGAACAGCGGCAGCCGCTCCAGCGTGTCCATCACGTAGAGCCCGACGTCGAGCCGGCAGTCGCCGGCCGCCAGGCCGTCCGGCAGATCCAGAGTGTGCACGTCTTCCACCACTTCATCTGCGAACCAGGCTGACGTCGGCAGCCCATTGTTCTTCGGCATGCCGTCGTGCTGGGTAATAAGTGTGCCGTCGGGTCGGAGCAGGTGGACGAACACGGTGTAGTCGCGATCCGGCCTGGCACGCGCCTGCCAGAACAGTGTCACGCGCAGCACCCCCTCGCGCGATTCGACGTCCGCGCCCAGCAGATCGATCAGATGGCCGAAGTCGGCATGGGCCGGATAATCCATGTGTGCCGGCGGTGCGGAGAGGGTTTCCGGCGCCACGTGCAGCCGCCCGCCGCGCCGCTCGAACCGCTGCAGCCGTACCCACGTGTCGCCATCGAAAAGCCGGATCACATCCGCCGACGTGACGCTGGCCACCGGCACACGCTGAGCGGGCATCTCCCAATCAGTGCCCCAGAGAACGCCGACGGCCGGATAGAAGCTGTCTCCCAGGTCCCACGGCACCGTCTCGGTAACGATCACCTCGCCGGGCTGCCAGCGGTCCGGCGGGTACCACAGCGGCGCAACCATCGGGCGCTGCGTCGTGTCTTCGACCAACCGGTTACTGTCGTCCACGAAGAACGGGTAGGGACGCATACCGGCTGGAAGCCGGTCGAGTACTTCCCAATAGGCGCGCGTCTTCGTCAGTCGCCAACGATAGCGATCGCTCAGGTCGAAGCCCCTGAACCGCAGATAGCCGCCGAAGTCCACGGTGGCAGGGTATTGCGGCTGCGGGTCGGTGACCCGCGCGAAATCGTAGAACGCGCCGGGCAGCTCCGGCAAGCCGGCGATGCCGCGCTGCAGCAAAATGTAGCCATCCGCCGCATCGAGGATCCCGAATTCTCCGCCGTCCGTCAGCTCGCGGAAGCGCTCGAAGACGTCGTTGGGGTGCATGTCGGTTACCCCGGACACGTCGATCAGCACGTAATCCGCGTCGCGCACGTCAGGGAAGAGATAGATCACCGGGCGATGGCTGAGATGTGGGAACAGCGGCGGCGTGGTCGAGATCACCGCCTCAGGGGGAATCTGCGCAGCGAAACGCTCGAACAGCCGGTGGTGAGCCGTCACGGGCGGGACCTCCCAATCGAGCGACCAGGGGACGAACCCGCGGAAATGGCTATACCCGACGCTCCACAGCAGGGCCCAGGCCAGCAGAACGGCCAGTACGTGGCTGCGGCGGAGTCCCCGGCGGACGAGGCGATCGCAGAGCCAGCCCACGCCGTAAATCGCACCGATGATGATGAAGGGCATCACCGGCGCCGAATAGTGGAACTCGCCGGAGAACATCGCCGGGTAATCGCTGAGCAGATTGGCGGCCAGCACCGGCGCGCTCATCAACAACGCCACAGGCCAGAACAACGGGAGGAATCCCGTCCCGGCGAGCAGCCCAAAGACGTAGCCGGGTCGCCCACCGCTGAGCAGCAGCCGAATGACATCGGCAGGGCGGGTCAGTAGCGAGCGCAACGCACTGCCGAAGCCGCCGCCCAGGCTCTGGTAGCGACCCACGTAGACGCTGTTGCCGCTCGCGCTGTAGTGCGGGATGATCGCAAACGTCGTCAGCGCAAACCACGCCAGGCTCAGCGCAGCGAGAGCACCGCCATGCACCCGGCGCTTGCCGAAGATAACCGCATACAGCCCAAGCATGAACACGAGCAGGGCAATCTCTTCCTTGACGCTCAGGGCGAGGACACCGGCGACCCACATCCCCAGCGGCTTCTCCTCTTCGATGAAGAGGAACGTGAACAGCAGTGGCGCAACCGCGAGTGGCACCGCGTGGAACTCGGTCAGATTGGCCGCCTGAAGCTGGGGTAGCAGCAGGTAGACCGCAGCGAATGCAACGCCAGCCCACGCACTGCGCAAGCGCCGCCTTGCGAGCCAGTAGACCGGCAGCGCTCCGAGCGCGATGGCGACCGTCTGCAACACCAAGATGCTCTCGACACCGTCGTACACCAGGAATGACAGAGAGACCAGAGCGAGAACCGGCTCGACGTGGTCGGTGAGCCGCGTGCCTTGCGTGCCATCGTCCTTGGTCTCTTCGACGAAGCGCCCGTGCAGCGTATTCCAGATCGGCTGGTCCATGTTACCCAGGTCGGCAGTGTGCGTCTGGAACGCGCTGTGCTTCAGCACTGACAAGACGCCGAAGTTCAGCACGTAGAGGGCCATCAGCACGACGACCAGGAGCAGCGGCAACCAGTCGCGCCGCACGGCGCTCACGTTGGCGTCTCCGTCGGGGCGGGCGGGACGACGGCGCTCACCCGCGGCGGTCCAATGCGCCAGGCGATCGCCGTCCCGATCAACTCGCCGGCGGTCACCCACACCCGGCTGAGCAGGCTGATGACGATCGCGACCGGCACGGGCAGCCAGAAACCCAACAGGTAGGCGATGACGCCTTCACGGATGCCGAGACCGCCCGGCGTGAGCAGGCTGAGGAAACCGATCACCCAGGCCGCGGCGTAGGTCGCGGCGAGCAGAGGCATACCGCTGAGCGGAACCGGGTGCAGCGAACAGACGAACACGTAGAACGCGATCCCATAGATCACCCAGCAACCGATGTGGCCGAGCGTGAACAGCAACATGTCCGCAGAGCGCAGCCCCAGCACGACCGGTTCGCGTCCGAGCTTCTTTAACGCCCAGTTGAGCACGGTCTCCATGATGCCAGGCTGAACAGCGATCAGCAACCCGAGCGGAATCAGCAGAAGCAGCGGCCAGAAGCGGTTCCACAGCTCTCCGCCCAGCATCACGACCAGCGTGAATACGCCCACACCGAGACCGGTCAGCGTCTGCAGCCCGAGGTTCACCGTGATGCTCGTCAGAATGGGCACGCGGCCGATGCCCGCCTGTTCGCCCATGTAGAACCAGCCCACGAACTGCCAGACCTTGCCGGGGATGTACCGCCCGAGGTTGGAGAGGAACCAAATGCGGAACGCCTGTGGGTAGGAGATGTGCGCGCCGAGTCGCTGCACGATGAAGCGCCACATCCAGGCATAGAGGCACAACGTAACGAACGCAAGCAGGATGGCGACGACCAACAGCGGGTAGTTGAAGTGCCACTCGTACCCCTGCAGCGCTTGCCAGTTGGCGTACAGGGCACGACCCATGAAGATCAGGATCACGGCGATCACAACGTACCCTGCGATCCGCCTGACGCGACCGGACGTCATCGCGCCACCCTCCCCGGCTCACGGTACAGAGCCTCGATCTCATCGACGATGCGCTCCCAGTCGAAGCGCTGCTGGACGTAATCCGCGCCCTGCCTGGCGAGCTGCGACGCGAGCTCACGGTCGTCGAGAACGCGTGCGAGCGCCGCAGCGAGCGCCGCAGGATCTTTTTGCGCCACGAGCAGGCCGGTCTCGCCGTCGTGCACGATGTCGGGAATCCCACCGACATTGCTGGCGATCACCGGCTTGCGATAGCTCATCGCCTCCAGCAGGACGACGCCGAGGCCCTCGGTATCGCCGTGCGCATCGACGATCGCGGGCAGCACGAACACGTCACAGCGCGCGTAGAGCTCGGAGAGCGCGTCGTCATCCACGCGCCCGTGGAACGTGACCCGGTCCGCGATGCCCAGCCGAGCCGCCAGCGCCAGTAGCTCCGCTTTCGGGCTCCCCTCTCCGACGATATCGAGGTGAACTTCCGGGCGCCCGGCGAGCAGGCGAATCGCCTCGAGCAAATAGGGAATACCCTTGCGCTCGATCAGGCGGCCGACGAACAGTACACGCCCCGCTGAGTCCTCCCGCTGCGGGACTTCCTTGAGCTCGATGCGCGATCCGTACGGGATCACCTGCACCGGAACGTCGGCCAACTGCCGGACCAGATCCGCGGTGAACACGGAATTCGCGGTGACCGCGTCGCAGCGCGCGATCATGAAGGCGAGCAGCGGTTTCAACAGCGGGAACCGCCTGGTCATCAGCAGCTCGGCCCCGTGGAAGGAGGCGATCAGCCGGGCACGGCACAGCCACTTGGCCACGATGCCAAACACGGCGCTCGGCAGCGGCCAGTGCACGTGGATCACGTCGTAGCAGCCGGGACGGCACAACGCCATCGTACGCAGCAGCCCGAACAGCAGGTACGGCGGGACGAGCAGGAGATAGAGCGGGTTCTTGATCTTGTTGGGCGCGCCTTCGTTGTGGGTCAGCGTCTCCCAGCGCGGCAGGCAATAGCGGAACCGGTACACGGTGATCCCGTCGATCACGTGGTCAGTCAGTCCTTCATAGGAAGGGGCCAATACTTCGGAGACGATGCCGCGCGACCGCAGCAACTTGATGATCTCGACGATCCAGGGGGAATGGGCGTCGCCCTCCCAGCGTGGGAAGTTCGTGGTGATATACAGCACTTTCATGGACGATCCCGGTCTCGATTTAACTCACGTACCGCGTGCTCGAGCTCGGCGATGCGGTCCTGCTGGTCGACGATCAGCTCGGCGAGGAAGCCCACCAGCAGCAGTAACAGCCCGGCAAGGGCCAACACCACCGCCATGTTGAAGATCGGTCGCTTCTGCATCACGAACGCGAACCAGATGTAGAGCAGATACAGCCCGAGCAACGCAGCGAGACCGATCAGCGCCAGCCCGATGGAACCGAAGAACAACATCGGCTTGCGGCGGAATGCGAGCAGGAACTTGACCACGAGCACGTCCAGGAACGAGACGGGTATCCGCGCGAGACCGAACTTGGAGCGTCCCTTACGGCGGGCGTGGTAAGTCGTCTGCACTTCAGCGATACGGTAACCTTCCGAAGCAGCGATCATTAGAATGAAGCGATGCCAATCAGAACGCAGGCGCAGGTTTTCGACGACCTCGCGGCGCATCGCCTTGATCCAGTTCATGTCGTGGGCTTCGACACCGAACAGCCAGCGGGAGATGGTGTTGTAGATGCGCGAAGCGGGCACTTTACCGTCGCGCCGCCCCTGCCGCCACCCGGCGACCACATCGTACCCTTCGGCCATCTTGTCCAACAGCTTGGGGATGTCCTCTTCGGGATCGGATTCCATGTCGCCCGGCAGGAAGATGATGACGTCTCCCATGCAGTTGCGGAAGCCGGTGCGCAGCGCCTCGGTCAGGCCACGGCTGCGGCGATGACTGACGACGTTGACCGCGGTCGACCGCTCCGCGTAAGCCCGTGCCTCCGCCAGGGTGCCGTCGGTCGAGCCATCGTTGATCACGACGACTTCGCCAACTACGCCCCGTGATTCGAGCGCGCGGATGCTCTTCTCGATGACCTGTCCGATGTTCCCCTCTTCGTTGCGGGCAGGGACAAGCACCGAGACCGCGATCGAGCGGTCGGGTGCGGTGCAATCCGGCATCACCCCAGGACCTCCGTCAAAGTCTCGCACACTGCGTGGACCTGTTCGTCTGTCATTTCGGCGTACAACGGCAGCGACAACACTTCCTGCGCCGCCGCCTCTGCATGCGGGAAATCGCCGGCGCGGTGCCCAAGGTGGGCGTAGGCCGGCTGCAGATGCAGCGGAACCGGATAGTGGACGCCGGCGCCGATCCCCCGCTCTTTCAGAGCGTCGAGAACGCGGTCGCGCTCCCTGACACGGACCACGAACAGATGGTAGACCGATTCAGCATAGTCCGGCTCGTACGGCAGCACCAGATTGGCACCGGTCAGCAGCTCGCGATAGTGAGCGACGTGCCGGCGACGGGTCCGGGTCCAATCTTCCAGGTGGGGCAGTTTGGCATGCAGCACCGCCGCCTGGATTGTGTCGATGCGATAGTTGAAGCCCTCAATGTCGTGAGTGTACTTCTCTTTGCGGCCGTGGTTGCGCAGCAGGCGGATCTTCTCCGCCACTTCCGCGTCGTTCGTCACGACAGCGCCCGCATCCCCGTAAGCACCCAGGTTCTTGCCCGGATAGAAGCTGAAACAGGCGATGTCCCCAAGAGAACCCACCCGTCTGCCCTTGTAGCAGGCCCCATGCGCTTGCGCGGCATCTTCAATGACCGTCAGCCCGTGCCGCCGCGCGACCGCCATGATCGGGTCCATGTCCGCGGGCTGCCCGTACAGGTGCACCGGCAGGATCGCTTTCGTGCGCGGCGTGATCGCCGCTTCGATACGGTTGGGGTCCATATTATTGGTTCGCGGGTCGATATCGACCCACACCGGCCTGGCCCCCATCCAGCCGAGCATTTCCGTCGTCGCGATGAAGGTGTTCGGCACCGTGATGACCTCGTCACCTGCGCCTATGCCGCTGGCCACGAAGGCCAGGTGCAGCGCGGACGTGCCCGAATTGACACCCACAGCGTGTTGCGCCGAGCAATAGGCGGCGAAAGCCTGCTCGAAAGGAACGACCGGCTCGCCCAGAATGAATCCCGTGCGGTCGATGACGCCCTGAATGGCCGCGTCGACCTCGGGTTTGATCGTTTCGTATTGCGCTTTCAGATCCACCAGCGGAATCTTGTTCATGTCTCACCTTTC
>CAZPTF010000155.1:0-1762 GCA_964589015.1 uncultured Anaerolineae bacterium | reverse complement strand
GTGTACGGATGCGCGATCAGATCGTAAGGGCAATCCAGCTCGGAAATGTGCTTGACCTGCCGCGCCGGGTTGCCGACCACCACCGCTCCCGGTGGCACATCGGATACGACGACCGCACCGGCGCCGACAAGGGCCATCTCTCCCACCGTCACCCCTGGAAGAAGCACGACGCCGGCACCGATTTTGGCGCCGCGCAGAATCGTCGCTCCCTTTAGACACTCTTTCACCTTCGGGCAACACGGGTGCAAGGCATTGGTCACGACCACGTTGGGACCAAGCCAGCACCCGTCCTCGAGCCGCGAGTATTCCGGCACGAACACCTGCGAATGGATGCGCACGCCGTTGCCGATCTCGACGTGATGCTCGATCACCGAATGGCTGCCGATGCTGACGTCGTCACCGATTGTGTTCTCTTCGCGGACAAGTGCTCCGTGCCCACTTTGGAAACGTGCGCCGATGCGGTTGCCCGCATAGATGACGGTATGCGAGCGGATCGTCGCGTCTTCTCCGATCACTGTGACCAGTTCGCCCGCTTCCTTGCCCCGCGGCGGCTCACCGAGGATAACGAAATCGCCGATCTGGAACCGTTCGCCCAACTCGACGTTTGGATACAACCGGTACGATGGCATCATTTCCCCCTCGCTCATGCGACGCTCATCGCGATTCCGCCCTCGTCGAGGGAGCGTTGAGCCGCTTCCAGCACCTGCACCACGCGCAGCCCGTTGTAGCCATCGGTGCGTGGCGTCGTTCCCTGCTCGATGCATTCGACGAAGTGGGCACATTCGTTGCGCAGCGGCTCGACCATCTCGATCTTGGGGATGTAGATGTCCCCGGAATGGACCTTGTACTGAAACTCACCATACAGGTCGTTCGTCTTGCGGTATACACCCTTGTCGTAGATCTTGACCTTGCCCTCGTCCGCGACGTCGTCGTAGACGATCATCTTCTCGCTGCCGACGAACGTCATACGCCGCACCTTGCTCGGATCGAGCCAACTGGCCTGCACGTGTGCCAGCACACCTCCGGGGAAGGTCATCGTCAGGAAGACCACGTCCTCCACCCGCCCGTTGAGGTATGTCCCGCCACGCGCGCTGACCGTCTCGGGCAGAGTCCCCAGCAGGAAGACCATGATCGAGATATCGTGGGGGGCGATGCTCCACAGCGCGTTGATGTCGCTCTGCACGCGGCCCAGATTCACGCGGTTGGAATACATATAGTACAGCTCGCCGAGACCGCCTTCGCCGAGCACTTGCTTGATGTGCAGAACGGCGGGGTTATACTCGAACACGTGGCCAACCATCAACACGCGCCCGCGCTCTTCCGCAAGCTGAATCAGCTCCCGCGCTTCGACGGCGCTCATCGCCAGCGGCTTCTCCACGAAGACGTGCTTGCCAGCAAGCAACGCCTGCCGTGCGAGCGAATGATGCGCGCGCGCTGGCACGGCGATCACGACCGCGTCGGTGCCACCGTCCTCGAGCACAGCCGTGTAGTCCGTCGTGACGCTCACGCCGGGATACAACGCCTGCACGCGACCCAACCGCTCCGCATCGAGATCGCAGCACCATTGGAGCGCCGCCGACGGCAACTGGTAGAAGTTACGGATCAGATTCGGACCCCAGTATCCGGCTCCGATGACACCTACGTTCAATGGCATGTACATCCCTCACACAAACACATTCGACTCGTTGCTTCGATTCCACGAGACAACCAACAGCCCACGTGAAACGAAACGTGGGTCAAGTTCCTGCGGATTGTACACCAA
>CAZPTF010000154.1:6794-9353 GCA_964589015.1 uncultured Anaerolineae bacterium | reverse complement strand
ATCTGGGTCGCCATGAAACAGTCTGGCAATCTCTTCGGCGAGAAGGAGCGGGACTGGTTGCTGGCAGCCAGCGCGCAATTGACCCTGGCGATCGAAAACGCACGGTTGTATGAAGAAGTGCGCACCCGCGAAGCCGAACGCGCCAGGCTGCTGGCGCACGTCATCCACGCCCAGGAAGAAGAACGCAAACGCGTCGCCCGCGAGCTGCACGACGAGACCAACCAGGCGCTGACCGCCTTGACCTTCACCGTCGAGAGCCTGCTGGCACAATGGCCGGCAGACGAAAACGCCCTGCGCGTGCAACTTGCACGGTTCAAGATTCACATCGGGCAGATCATCGACAATCTGCAACACATTATCCTGGACCTTCGACCCGGCCCGCTCGACGATCTGGGGCTGATCCCGGCATTGAAATGGCATACCCGTACACGGTTAGAGCCTGTGGGAATTGATATCACGTTCGACATGACCGATCGCTTACCCGACCTGACTGATGAACAGGAGATTATCCTCTTCAGAGTGATGCAGGAGGCGATCAACAACGTCATTCAACATGCTGAGGCGTCGGAGGTATCTCTATCGCTGGATTATGTGCCTCCCGACATCGTCATTACCCTCAGCGATGATGGGCGAGGCTTCAACATTGACGATACGCTCAACCCGAAGAACGGGCATCTGGGGCTTGGCCTGCTCGGCATACGCGAACGCCTGGCGCTCATCGGGGGCCAACTGGAGATCCAATCCACACCCCACAAGGGCACGAGACTACGCGTGACGATCCCACTGACACAGGAGGTTCGCTAATGACCATCCGCACGCTCCTCGTAGACGACCACATGATCCTGCGTGACGGGTTACGCGCTCTGCTCGCAACTCAGCCGGATATCGAAATCGTGGGGGAAGCCGATAACGGGCTGGATGCTATCAAGATGGTCGAGAAACACCAGCCACACATCGTGGTCATGGACATCGCCATGCCGCACATGAACGGATTGGAGGCGACCCGCCGGATCAAGAAGGATTACCCCGACTGTCGCGTACTGGTACTCACTCAATACGATCACCGCGAATATATACTGCCCATCCTCAAAGCCGGAGCGGACGGTTATATCCTGAAGAAAAGCGCTGGCAAGGAGCTCGTATCCGCCATCCGTGCGGTCAACGCGGGGGAATCGATCCTGAATCCCACGGTCGCACGAACCGTGATCGAAGCGTATGTCGGAGGCAATGCCCACAGTGGTGAGGAGGAAGGAGAGGAGCCGCTCACGGACCGCGAGCGGGAAGTGCTCATCCTCATCGCCGAAGGTTACACGAACCGTGAGATCGCCCGGACCTTGCACATCAGCCCCAAGACAGTCGACGTCCATCGCGCGCACATCATGCAAAAGCTCGGCTTACAAAATCGCATGGCGCTCATCAAGTATGCCATCCGTAAGGGCCTGGTCCACGTAGACATCGACCCGTGATGGCGCTCATATAGCCTGACGTAAGCGGAACGTACACCCAGATCACCCCTGCCTTTCTTGTGGAAGGCAGGGGTGATCTTTCTAGGGACTTTTTCAGCCAGGTATACGGATTTTCCCCTATTCCCAAACCGTCCTTTACCCCCTATAATAGGTATGTGATTTGCGAAATTCTAAACAAATTGATGCCGGAAATCCAACGCGTCGTGCCATTAACAGGACATCTGTCTGGAGGTGTACAGTGTCGGAGTTGAACGTAAGCAGAAGGGGATTTCTGAAACTGGCAGGGTTTACCACTGGAGGGATGCTGCTGCCGCCAGGCTTCTCCGCAGAAGCGGCAGAAACAGTCTCTTTCCCCCTGCACAAGCCGATCGGAGAAGCGCATACCATCTGCCCCTATTGTTCCGTAGGGTGTGGCCTGCTCATTGCCACCGATGAGACTGGCCACATCCAAAATGTGGAGGGGGACCCCGATCACGTCACGAACCGGGGTGCACTGGATCCGAAATCGATCTCCGTGCGGGAGCTCTCGAACAGTCCGCACCGGTTAAGAAAAGTTCTCTACCGTGCCCCCTACAGCTCCGCATGGGAAGAAAAGGATTGGGATTGGGCCGCCGCTCAAATTGCCGACCGAGTCAAGGCCACCCGTGACGCGACGTTTACGCAAACAGACGCGAACGGCGTGACCGTCAATCGCGTGGAAGGCATCGCATTCCTGGGAGGAGCAGCCAACAACAACGAGGATTGTTATCTGGCTGGCAAACTGATGAGGGCGCTTGGCCTGGTGCGCATCGAACACCAGGCCCGTATCTGACACTCGGCCACAGTTGCCGGTCTGGGCAACACGTATGGCCGCGGTGCCATGACCAACCACTGGGTGGATCTCAAGAATGCGGACTGTGTCTTCGTGATCGGCGCTAATCCCGCCGAAAACCATCCCGCATCTATGAAATGGATCACCCAGGCGCAGGATAAGGGCGCGAAACTCATCGTCGTTGACCCGCGATTCACGCGCACAGCGACCAGAGCGGATGTCTTCGCCAACCTGCGCCCAGGCACAGATATCGTCTTCCTGGGTGGGATCATCAACTTCGTA
>CAZPTF010000154.1:0-6694 GCA_964589015.1 uncultured Anaerolineae bacterium | reverse complement strand
TTCGCCGCCACCGGAGAGCCTGGCAAATCGGGGACGATTCTCTATGCCATGGGCCAAACTCAGCACACCGTCGGTTCTCAGAATGTCCGCTCGATGGCTATGCTGCAACTCCTGCTGGGGAACATCGGCGTCCCGGGGGGCGGGGTCAACGCACTGCGCGGTGAGTCGAATGTACAAGGCTCTACCGACATGGCTCTGCTTTATCACATCATACCCGCCTACATGGCCTCACCAGACGCCGCGAAACACCCAACCCTTGCGGATTACCTTGAGAAAGAAACGCCGAAAGCGGGATACTGGAAGAACAAACCGAAGTTCCTGATCAGCTTGCTCAAGGCATGGTGGGGGGACGCTGCCACCGAAGACAACGATTTCGCATACGACTATCTCGGTAAGGTTGGGAAGAACTACTCCTGGATCGCTCTGTTCGAGGAGATGTTCAAAGGCGAGATCCATGGCTTGTGGATGATGGGGCAGAACCCGGCTGTTTCCGGTCCCAATGGCCGTCTTGAACGGCAGGCGCTGCAACAGTTGGACTGGATGGTCATCCATGAAATCATGGATACCGAGACAGTCAGTTTCTGGAAAGCTCCCGGCGTGGATCCCAAACTGGTCAAGACGGAGGTGTTCGTCTTGCCCGCTGCTGATGCAATGGAGAAACCCGGCAGCATCGTTACGAGCGGCCGCTGCATCCAATGGCGGCCTCAAGTAGCCAAAGCGCCAGGCGATGCAAAACCGGACATCTGGATTCTGGATAAACTGTATAAGGCTATCCGGAAAGCCTACGAGGGCAGTACCGATCTCAAAGACCGGCCCATCCTCAACCTGAACTGGGCTTATGGGGATGAACCCGATATCACGCTTGTCGCCAAAGAGATCAATGGCTACTGGACACGAGACGTCGTAGATCAGGATGGGAATATCGTCGGTTCCACCGGCCAACTGATTTCCTCTTTTGCCAACTTGACTGACAACGGCAGTACCGCATCTGGCTGTTGGATCTATACCGGATATTTCGTGCCCATGGATGATGGTGAAGGGCACACCGTACCCGCATCACAGCGGCGCGGGAACAAAGATCCGGGGGGATTGGGGATATACCCGTACTGGGGTTACTCCTGGCCGCTCAACCGCCACATTATCTACAACCGTTGTTCTGCCGACCCGAATGGGAAACCCTGGAACCAGGAAAAGGCGCTCATTTGGTGGGACGCAGACAAAAAGAGCTGGGCAGGATACGACGTGCCAGACTTCGGTAAGACCGTCGATCCGAATACTGCCGGTGGGCGGGACCCCTTCATCATGTTGGCGACCGGCAGAGGGGCGCTGTTCGGGAGTTTGAACGAGGGCCCGTTCCCGGAACACTACGAGCCGGCCGAAAGCCCCACGCCCAATCTCTTGTCTTCGATACAGCTCAATCCGGTTGTGCGCGTGTGGGATACGGACGCGGGGAAGGCGGTTGGCGACACTCTCGGAACATCTGATAAATTCCCCATCGTGGCAACCACCTACCGCCTGGTTGAACACTGGCAAGCCGGTGCAATGTCTCGCTGGCTGCCATGGCTGGCGGAAATGCAACCCAATATGTTCATCGAAATCAGTGGGGAACTGGCTGCAGAAAAAGGTATCAGGAACGGCGAAGTTGTCGAAGTGGAAAGTGCCAGAGGGACTATTACGGCAGTCGCCCTGGTCACCGAGCGACTGAAGCCGCTGAAGATCAATGGACAGACAACCCACCACATTGGTATGCCTTGGCACTACGGATGGGCAGGTCTGGCAACCGGGGATAGCGCCAATGACCTGACACCGCACATCGGAGACGGAAACACGATGATCCCCGAATACAAGGCTTTCCTCGTGAACGTGAGAAAGGTGGTGTGACGATGAACAAGAAAGCCATGCTTTACGATTCAACCAGATGCACAGCTTGCCGGGGATGTCAGGTGGCCTGTAAACAATGGAATGACCGTCAGGGCTGGAACTATTCCCATACGCGCAACACCGGTTCCTATCAAAATCCGCCCAACCTGTCTCCTGAGACCTGGACACTCATCTCATTCCAGGAACATCAGACCAACGGAGACTTGAAATGGCTCTTCCTGAAGCGAGGTTGTTTCCATTGCCACGATGCGGCATGTGTCGAAGTCTGCCCCACCAAAGCACTGAAACACGATCCCGTAACCGATATCGTCACGCTGCAACCGGAACTATGTAATGGCTGCGGTTACTGTTCTCAGTTTTGTCCCTTCGGGATCCCCCATCTGGAAAGCAACGTGCTTTCCGGAGAAGGGAAATCAGCCAAATGCAACTTCTGTCAGGACCGGCTCGCCAACAATGAGATGCCCGCGTGTGTGAAGACCTGCACCGCTGACGCGCTATCGTTTGGCGACTGGGACCAGATGGTAGCGCTGGGCGAGTCACGCGTCGAAGCCGCGAAGCCCCGATTCCCGAATGCTAACCTGTATGGAGCGAACATTCTGGGCGGGCTCGGGCAACTCTATGTGCTGGCAGAAGCCCCAGCCGTCTACGGGCTGCCCGAAAATCCATCGTACGATGTGGCGAGGGTCTGGCAAGAGATTGTCCAACCCGTAGCGCAGATCTCGTTCGGAGTCGGATTGCTCGGCGTCGCAGCAGCATGGATCATTGCACGCCGTCACATACGAGTGGAGGAAGTAGAATGAGCTGGCAACTGAAGGATTCGAGTTCGGTCATCACCATTCGTTGGATCCCACGCTACGATGGCATGGAGCGCTTTCTGCATTGGGCCCATACCGCAGCCTTCTTCCCTCTGACCATCACCGGAATGGTGTTGTTCATGCCTCTTTTTGCACCGCTCGCGCAAGGAGAAGCGGGACAATTCATCAGGGTAACGCACCGTGTGTGTGCCGTGTTTTTCGCTGCCGTACCCATTCTGTATGCCATATTCCGCCCACGTCGATTGCTGAGTACCCTGCGTGACCTCCGGCTTGGGCATTACGATATCGAATGGTTCAAAGCGGCAGTTCCCTATTATCTGCTGGGGCGTCACCGGACAATGCCACCGCAGGGGCGGTTCAACACGGGCGAAAAATTGAACGTGATCGTCCTGGTATCCGGAACGATTCTCTTCACGATCACCGGGTTGGTCATGTGGTTCGGCAAGGGCTTCGTGCCAACCGACGTGTTCAAAGCGATGGTCATCGTCCACGACCTGACCATGATCGTAACCGTCAACATGTTCATCGTCCATTTCTATCTCGCAGTCGCCCATCCCTTGATGTGGCAGAGTATGGTGAGCATGCGTTTCGGCATGGTCTCCGAGTCTTACGCACGAGAACATCACTCCGCCTGGTACTACGGGGATGAACGCGCACGAAAGCTTTACGAGGAGAAGAAGGCAGCAGCCATCGCAGGTACAGCACCGGAAGGAGAACACGCTTAATTCGCGGCGTGCGCCGGAGTTTCGGTGCGTGCATGAGGGGTAATTTCGACTGCTCTGATTCCGCATGGTGAAGTGGACCGCTACGGTCTTTCCCGCCAGGATCTGGAGGCTCGGATGGAATTCTCTGAGATAGATAAGGGAATACTGGAAGCCTACGCTTCAGCCAGGAAGATACATGCCAATCTCGAACCGATTCTGAGGTTCTACGAAGCCATCTATCGGGCACAAGTCGAAGCCAAAGCGGAATTGGGGAACGTGATCCAGGTCATGCCGGTGGCAACATGCCAGGAGCGACTGTCCGCAGGAGAAATCCTGCTTAGATTCGAGCAATTGAACGTCGAATCAATCCGCTTCATCAAACTGGTCAGAGCAATGTCATACATTATTCTGGAAAACAGTCCGGGCTGGGAACTACCGTCTCAACCTATAGACACAAGCATTCTGAATGACATTGCGCAACGCTGGTACGAAAGCGGGGAACCGGTGATTGGGAATGGGCCACCGACTACCCTGGTGGCCCTCGCGGTGGGTTTTGCTCTGTCATCCTATCTCCAGAAGGCCGCCGAGATACTCACCGCGCAGGTCGACCTGACGGACTGGCGCAGGAATGTGTGCCCGATCTGTGGGGGCAAACCGGGCTTCGCCACGTTGTCCCGCGAGGATGGCAGTCGAAGCTTGTTCTGCCCACGCTGCCACAGCCAATGGGCTTATCGGCGGACCACCTGTCCGTTCTGTGAGAATGAGGAGGGAATCATATACTACCCATGTGAAAACGAGGTGTATCGCCTGTATGTATGTCCCGCATGCAGCCGCTACATAAAAACCCTGGACCTGCGCCATACCCAGCAGGAGCCAATTGTCCCAGTAGAACGAATCTTGTCAATCGGTATTGATTTGGCGGCACAGCAAGAAGGGTACTCGCACTGTTAAAGGCGCTGTGCACGGTCTGAACTCGACCTTCCTCAATAGGCACCAGCGGGGGATCACTTGACATTCGATGATGAAAAATGTTATAATCTGGAAAGTTGAAGATGTTCATATAATCCCCTTCATCACAGGATACATACAAGGAGGTCGAAAATGGCACGCAAAGGTTTGATCTTGGTAGTCGATGATGACCCGGATTTCACGGAAATTACCCGCACGGTCCTGACAAAGGAGGGCTTTGAAGTAATTACTGCTGCCAACGGGGATCAAGGCTTGACCAAAGCCCGCAGTGAACATCCTGATCTCATCATTCTGGATGTGATGATGTCTTCCGTGCTGGACGGAGTCGATACCAGTGCGGCCTTGAGAGATGACGACGAACTTCGGCAAATCCCGTTGGTCATGATCTCATCGATTGCACAAAGCGAGCATGCCGATCAGTTCCCGACCGATGAATACATGCACGTCGATGCCTGGCTCTCCAAGCCAGTTCAGCCCCAAGAGTTGCTTGAAGCGATAGAGAAATTGATTGAATAGCCAGACGCCCCACAGAACCGGGGAGTCCCAGTAGAGGCGGAAAGAGGAGAATCGATCATGACCACCATCCTAGTTGTAGATGACGATCCCGATTTTGTAGAAGTTGTGCGCACTATTCTCAAGAAGGATTACGAAATCATGACGGCAGCAAACGGCAAGCAAGCTTTGGAGCAGATGCGCAAGCACAAGCCCAACCTGGTCTTGCTGGATGTGATGATGTCATACGTTCTGGATGGCCTGGATGTGACAGAGACAATGCGTAATGATCCGGGATTGAAAGATGTGCCGATCATTATGATCTCCTCTTTACCCAGTACGAGATATGCAGACATGTTCCCAACTGACAAGTACGTTGCTATTGATGATTGGATATCGAAACCTGTCAGAGCGGATGACTTGCTGGCCAGGGTGTCCAAAGCACTGGATAAGTCGTGAGCGAGCTGTTACTGCTTTTTTTTGAATGAGCGACAGGCTTATCGGTTAAACCCAAGATCGCCCGCCACCATGTACTGGTCCCTTTCGGGACGGAGTGCTGAGATCAAGGAAGCTCGTTTGTGGATTAAGGGAACGGGAGAGTCGCCGGCATTATGTCTGACCCAAAATCCTCGGTTTGTCCCACCGTACCATGAGGTCGAACCGGGGATTCGCTGTTTGACCAGGAGCGTATGAGTCATTGATTGACGAACACCTTCCGTGGCGTGCAGAATTGATAGATCGCATATACTGGCTGGTCAAACTCCGCTGGTTGGCAGTACTGGGAACGGTCATCGTCATTTGTGTGGCATCTGTGCGTTTGCCGGGTGTACTGCCCATTATCCATCTTTTGGCGTTGAGTGGACTCATCGCCCTCTACAACCTGTTTTTTTATCTCTACGCACACGAAATCCGTGCTTGGACCGATTCAGACAGAAAGCTGAAATGCGCGACGATACTGGTGCACGCTCAAATCACTCTGGATCTGTTGTCGCTGACGCTGCTCCTGCACTATTCCGGCGGCGTGGAAAGCCCATTCTTCGCTTATTACGTTCTGCACATCATTCTGGCGAGCATCCTCCTGTCCCGGCTCGCTACGCTGTTGTACGCATGCATGGCAACTTTCTTCTACGCCATGATGGTCATCCTGGAATCCACTGGGGTTGTGGCGCACATTCACCTGGCCGGCATTCTGGATCCAGAGCTGTACCGCCGGGAGACCTACATTGCTGCCGCAATATTTGCGCTGGCGAGTACCCTGTTCTTCGCCGTCTACATTGCGTCCTCAATCACGAGCCAGCTCAGAGAACGCGAGCGGGAGCTCGCCGAAGCGCGTAACCAATGCCAGATACGTAGTGATGCCCTCGCCGAGGCGAACCAGAAACTGCAAGAGTTGGATCAGGCGAAGACGCGTTTCCTGCTGACTGTGACACACGAATTGCGTGCGCCAGTCGCCGCCATTCAAAGTTTCTTAGATCTCATCCTGCAAGGGTATGTGGAGCCGGAACGCGTGAATGATGTACTCCAGCGTTCCCGTAACCGAACTGCGGAGCTGTTGGATTTGATCGCCGATCTGTTGCAGATGGCTCGCGTGCGCGAATTGGACACTCAACACGTGCAGATTGAGCCGGTTGACATGGCAGCCGTCATGGAAGAGGTCTATGCGTTGCTGCGGGGAGAAGCGGAGGAAAAGGAGCAGGTGATAGATATCAACGTCGCGCCCAAGCTCCCACCAGTCAGTGCAAACGAAGATCACTTGAAAGTCATCTGGACGAACCTGATCAGCAACGCGATCAAATATACTCCGGCTAACGGGCAGATCCACATCCGGATCGA
>CAZPTF010000153.1:0-9361 GCA_964589015.1 uncultured Anaerolineae bacterium | reverse complement strand
CCGACCATAGAAGTGGCATGAATTCTGCCATCGTGGTATAATTCGGTCTGTTGTCAAGAACAAAGACAAAGGAGCGCTTACAGAATTATGTCTTTTTCCAGCATAGGACTTGCCCTGCAACTTGTCATCGCTCTGGTTGGCGCATTCTTCCTGGCGTTTTGGGTTAGTCTCATCGTTTGGACATTTCGCGACGTTCGCTCGAGATCTCGCGATGTGTTCGCTCAGTTGTTGGCTGTGCTTATGGTCATCGTATTCAATGTGGCAGGACTCGTCTTATACTTCATGCTGCGCCCTCAAGAGACGCTGGCAGAACAATATGAACGCGCACTCGAAGAAGAGGCGCTGCTGCAGGATATTGAAGAACGATACAACTGCCCCGGCTGTAAGCACAAGATCCGTGCCGACTTCCAGTATTGCCCTTCGTGCCACACCCGTCTCAAGCAGGTTTGCCCTTCCTGCGGCAAGCTAATCCAGTTGCAGTGGGATATGTGCCCGTACTGTGGCGCTACGCCTGCACCAGCGATACGTAGCGTCCGCTCGACAACGGCGCCACGAACCGTCCCAGAGCCAGTAGTCAGAGCGAAGGTGTCCCGACCCAGTGCGGTTGAGCGGGCAGATACCATCCGCCTGACGGAAGTGTCGAGTTCGGACATGGTGGAGGACAGTGGGCACCAGGGACGAACAGAGAGCGTCATCGCAATGAACGGTCCGATCGCACCTGAGTTGCCCGCAGAACAGGACGACGAGAGCAACTCCGCCGCCGACCTGCCCGAGAGCATGCGCTGAAATCATTCGCGACCACTGCACACCAAAAAGAGGACGGCGTGGAACATGCCGTCCTCTTTCTCTTTCTTGCAAACCTGTGCCGGACCAATCGGACCCGGTCCTACGAGACCTGTTTCTTGAAGAAATACCCCACGCCACGTCTGGTCAAAATATAACGGGGACGCTTCGGAGTATCCTCAATCTTCTGGCGCAAGCGCCAAATATAGGCCTTGAGCGCGGCGCGATCGCTCTTTTTCCCACCCCACACCAGGTCGATGAGCTCTTCTGACGTAAAAAGCCTGCCCGCATTACGCGCCAGGCAGGACAGGAGCTCGAACTCTTTTGGCGTGAGGTCGATGGTCTTGCCTTTGACCCTGACCTGGCGCGTGGCGAAATCAATCCACAATCCTTCGTTGATATGCAGGGACATTCGGCTTGGGATCGCGGGGGAAAGTGCACTTCCCAGAATGTCTTCGACCATCAACACAACCCGGCGTGCCGGAAGTTCGACCAGGTGTGTGTTCCCTTCGCCCAACTCGCGCACGAGAGCCAGTGCCTCCCCATCACCCGGCTCCGCAACAAGCGCCAACTGGATCTCCGAAACGGCACGCACAATTCGACAGAAACGGCGCCTCCCAAGTTCTGCGGTGTCATTGGTGACATCAACGACGATGAGTCCAGGAATGTCGTTGTGTAATTTGCGCAACGCTTCCATCTCTTCTACAGCGGTATTCACAGCGAAACCGTCATTACGCAACTGCTTTGCGATCTCCTCGTTTGTTTCTTCGTCCGGACCATATATCAATATCGCTAGGCTCATAGTTGCTCCCCTTATTTTTTTCAATGAATATGACATGAATACAGAAGTCCGGAGACCCAGACAATCTTTGTTCTCCTGTACACATACCTATCATATCACCATTCGGGTAATCTTTTAGTAACAGTTAAGTGGAGAATTGGTTGAGGTTTGGTAAAGCCCAGGTCTCTCAAAAGGGGAACAGGCTGATACCCGGCGCTGTGAATCGGATGCAGCGCTTAGAACGGCTTGCCCAGAATGATCTGCCAGGGGAATGACAACCGCTGCTTCACAATTTCGAGATGTTGCCCGACAAAAGCGAGAAACGTGGCCTTCGACCAAGTCTGATAGTGTTCCACATCGTTGCCCAAACGCGAGATGTTTTTGCCCCGCAGCAAGTTACTCGCCCGAAAAAAGGGTTCGTGCGGCACGCTCAGCAGGCAGTAGTGTCTGGACACGCGACACAACTCACGGAGAGCAATCTCCGGTCGCGCGAAATGCTCCAATACCTCGGTACAGACCACGATATCGAAAGTGTCTTCGGGAAAGGGCAGACTGAGGATGTCGGCCTGCAGCAGCGGGATGCGTGGGAACAACTGGCGTCCGCGCGCAAGCGCTTCGCCATCCATATCGATCCCCACCGCCACTCGCAGGTCGGGACACGCGTCCAATACCATATCGAGAACGAAAGCCTCTCCGCAACCGGCGTCCAAAATGGATCGTCCTGCCAGCGGTTCCAGCAAAATCCGCACCTCATTCATGAAGCGGCCGATCAGCACCTGCTGAATGGGGTTTTTACTCTGATACTTCTGCCAATTTCCGTATGTCTGAGCCATCACCCTAGTTTCCTTTTGATCGGATAGTCACTCTCATTTGCGGGAACCTGCGTGTGCGCCACCAATTCGGCCAACAGGCCGAAAGAGATGAATTGGATGCCCATAAACACAAACAGGACCCCAAAACTAAGCAAGGGGCGCGTGCCAATTGGCCGGACGCCGTCCAACCAGAGCACGGAAAGATAGATGATGATCGCCATGCCAACCAACGCCGTCACAAGCCCGAGCCAGCCGAACAGGTGCGATGGACGGCGGTTGTAGCGATTGAGAAAGAGAACGGTCAACAAATCGAGAAAACCACGGGGAAGACGTTCGAGACCGTATTTGGATTTCCCGAATTGACGCGGGTGGTGAAGCACTTTGACCTCACCTACTTTGAAGCCACGCCAGAAAGCAAGCGCCGGGATGTAGCGATGCAGCTCGCCGTAGATGCGAATCTCCTCGATCACCGGACGCCGATAGGCTTTGAAGCCGCAGTTGAAATCATGCACACGAAGGCCGGTCAGCAACTGCGTCGTCCGGTTGAACAACGCAGAAGGCCACGTCTTGGTAAATGGATCCAGACGCGGATACTTCCAGCCGGAGACGAGGTCGTAACCCTCATCCAGCTTCTCCAACAGGGCAGGTATCTCCGCCGGTTCATCCTGCAGGTCGGCATCCATAGTGATCACCACGTCTCCCCTGCTCGCAGAAAAACCCACAGAGAGCCCCGCGGATTTACCCAGGTTGCAGCGAAACTGAATGACACGAACACGCGGATCAGCCCGCTGGATCGACTCCAGCACATCAGCCGAGTTGTCTGTGCTCCCGTCGTCGATGAAGATGATTTCGAACCGCGCGGTGATTGCGGGCAACACCGCTATCAGCTTTTCGTACAGTACTTGCAGTGTGGATTCCTCGTTGAACACCGGGATCACAACGGACAGATCGATTGCCGATTGGACTCCCTCATCAGCCATTACCTGATTCTCCTACGGACACACTCGTGTCGCCATTTGCAGGAACGAACCCGACACCGTCGCGATAGATCGGGACAATATCCAGTGTGTCCAGACCGGCACAGAACGCGACATCCGGCGCGTATCCTAACCGCCCGAGACGCTGACCCGCTTCGCTGTGAGCGAATACCCGGCTGCTGTCTTCCGGATCCAGCAGTTCGCCCTCGCCCGCAGCGCACTCTGCGCCATAGTGCTCTGCGAGTATTTGCAGCAACAGCCGGGCCGTGAACAGGTCTTCGTCGTTGGGGGCATCGTCGAGACCGGCTGCCACAAGTGTGATATTGCACCCGGCTTCCGTCGCGAGGCGCGCCGCCATCCGCGCTGCAGCGGTAGCGTTGGGCATCCCTGCGGCCAGGATAGCCGTTGCACGTCCATTCAACCCAGCGCGCACACAACGCGTCCCGTTGCTGGTTGTCAGAATCAGCGACCGCCCAACCAGCCCGTCCCGGTGTTTCAGCAACTCAGTCGGCGAGTTGCCAAAATCGAACCCCGTGACCTTGATCCCGCCTCGTTCGCCGGCTACGAGATGGTCCGGTTTCCGGCGCAACTCCAGGGCTTCATCGACCGTAAGCGCCGGAATCACGCGCACGGCACCAGCAGCCAAACCGCAGGCGATGGTTGTGCTGGCCCGCAGTGCGTCGATAATGACAATCACATCTCCGCGCTCCGCTGCATAGGACACCCCCTGGCTACCCAAATCGATCGTTGCTCTCATGCGCGCTGTTCGTCCATTAGCGAATGACTCGGGCATCCCGTACCGTTACACTGCACAGATCACCCCATGATCGTAAGAGGCGATCACCTTCTGCCCGGGCTCCAAGACCAGAAAATCATCATCCGGCCACTCGCCGGCAAGCAACTGCCGGAACAACGCCAGGCTTCCTGCGATCTTCTCGTAGCTCCAACCCCGCCGTTTGGCCTCATCGACCGCCACCCGTTCATAATCCAGGAAACGTGTCTCCGCCTGGTCGATGAAGACAGCCCGCGAGTAGTGCTCGGCCCACGCCCCCATGACTTCCATCAGGTAATCGGCGTTATCCTTACCGTACTTGACGACGTAGTCCTCGTACACAGATTGCAGGTCCTGCTGCGTGACCGCGCCCAGCGAAATTGCAGCAGTCTTCGGGTCGAAGCACACCCGCTCGATGTAGTCGGACGTGTAGTAATAGGTGCCAGGATTGTCGGAAAACTGCGTGTTGTAGCTCTCCCGCGATCCCAGGTACAGGGTAATGCAGTCATGCGCACGGGGCATGACCAAGCGTACGTCCCGCGCCGTAAGGCCGAGCAGCGCATTACCACACAGCCCATACCCCAGGATAAGGGCATCGTACGGCCCATTGCACAGCGCATCGATCCTGTCCTGCAATTGGGCGCGCAACAGATCGGGGGTATTGTGCAAACCCTTTTCAATTAGCTCCACATCAACCGTGTGTGGAGAAAACGCCGCGCAAAGGTACACTTCACGCGCCAACACTTCGCATGCTATCAACCTGAGCCGCATGATGAAAACCTTTATCTCGTCCAAATTATGCCAGGCTGTGGGGAAGGGCTGTATGGTTGTGATTTGCGTTCAAGAAAGCCGCTTCTGCCCAAAGCCTTGCCGGTTGCCGGCAGATATTTCGAGACCGGAAGCAATCAGTCTGCAAACAAGACGGGCAGCTTGGTCGCGAGGTTGTAGTCACCGAAAACTCGAATCTTGCCGGACAGGAACGCAGGAACGGCGGACAATTGTCCCATCGCCAGCGCTACGAAATCCTGGTCAGTCATCTTGATGGTTACGTTCGGACTTTCCTGGGCCCCGGTTGTAACGGTACAACCGCCATCGCGCACGGCTACGACCCAAATGCCCCCGTCCGCTCCTTCCAACTCGAACTGGAAAGTTGCATTGATGCCCTTCGCCTTTTCGGCCTTCATCTCATCCGGCATCACGCCGAAGATATCGGCCGGTTTAGTTGCCTGATCTGCTGCCACGGTAAACCCTCCTTAACTCAATACGAAACAGAAATGATTAAGATACCAGCTGTGCCACTTGTACGTCGGATTGCTCCGGGGAGAGCGGAGAGGACTCGCCGGTCATTCGCGTTCCTCGGCTCAGGATCACGACTGCTGCGACAACAAACAACGCACCGAGCAATTGCAAACCCTGGATGTTCTCACCCAATAACAGGCAGGCCATTCCGATCGCCGACACCAGTTCCAGGGTGCTGATGATTGTCGCGGCACTGACTTCGATGTATTTCAGTGCCGTCAAATAGAGAACATGTCCGAACACCGTGGGGATCAACGCCCACGCGAACAGGATGAGCCAGCCTTCTGTCGGCAGGTGAATTGCCAATATGTTTTGGGGAGTAGCGATCAGGAACATCCACAGCGACCCGAACCCAAATCCGTACAGTGTCATCGTCCACGCGCCATGCCGCCCAACTGCGCGTTTTCCCAGCAAGTTGTAGATAGTTAGAGAGACGCTCGCCCCAAAACTGAACAGAATACCGGTCAGGTTCCCGCGCAGCGAAACCAGATCGTACGCCTGAGCGACCAGCAAACACCCCAGAATGGCCGACCCCAACGCCAACAATTTGCGGGCATTCAGCCGTTCTCCCAGGAACACGGTGGCAAGGATCGCTACCTGTGCAGGGAAGGTGTATACGATCACGATGGCGGTAGTGACAGAGATATACTGCAGCGCAGTCAGATACAGGCTGAAACAGCCAGCTATTCCCACCAGCCCGAATAATGCGAAGAAAGGGATATCGCGCCAGGCAATCCGCAGCTCTTGCCGGCGAAACACAAACAGCCCTACCGCGAGTGCCACGAATGCGAGCAACGCACGAACGGACATGAGTGCCACTAGGCTATTTCCCGGGTATTGAACCATAAGTTTGCCGAATATGCTGATGAGACCCGAGAGGACCGCCGCCGTCCCCGCCAATAAGTATCCCTTCAATACTGCTCCCGTAAACTGCTGACCAGAGGCATGCGTTTCAGCTTCAAAAGACCAATAGGAGCGATATTATACCATCAATCCAGAGGTTAGGCGAATCCAGCACTACCACGGGGCCACCAATTTGACCCTGTACGATATTCACGTTACAATGGCTTACGCGATCACAACTGTCCAAAAAATCACAGCTGGCTCCTCATTCGCAACAACAGAGCAGCGGGATCTCATCGCACTGATTCCGACAACCCGCTGAGGCAACAAGTCAGTGGGTTTTCATATTGGTTGGCATTAAGCAGGACTTCTCATCTGAAAGACTGCGGAGGCAGCAATGGCCCGAAGATGCCCCTACCGGATGTTGGCTCTCCATGCTCTCGCCGGCGTTGTAGGCTGGCATAAGGACCAGCAATTGTGCGCTGCAGATCGGAACGCCCGGGTGTCAGGGGCAGCACAGCTTTCGAGTAACCGTCAGACCTCGCGTGGCACGACAGTCCGTTCAAACAGGATGACGATGACCACCACACGACTTTCAACTGAATCCAAATCAATGATATTGAATATACATGAGGAGCGTCCCGCCGACCCTGCGCGCACAGCTTCACGCCGCTTCGATTCCCAAGCATAGAACTACCGGGCCTCGTCACCAGATCGAGTTGTCAAAGGGGGTTCAAATGGACATGAACCGGCATTCGTGGAAGCTCGTAATTCTGGCGGCCTGCCTCGTGCTGGCTTGCGGGTTGATCGCCTGTGAGCCAGAGGGTCATGGGCCCAAGGCATGGTTCGATTCACCCAGGGATGGAGCCAGGCTTCCAGCCCAGACTCCGGTGAGCGTACTGGCCCACGCATTCGCAAAGAATGGTGTCAATGAGGTCCTGTTGTCGGTGAACGGTGTCCCGTATGCGCGCGGTCCGATCGAGCCAGCGGGGGAATCGTTTGGAGAAATCACACAGGACTGGGTCCCCCCAGGGCCGGGCAGCTACGTCCTGCGCGTCCAGGCCTACGACCAGGAGGGTCGCGAAAGCCCCCCCGACACGATCAACATACGCGTCGTGGGAGTTGTGACACCAACCCTATCCCCTGTTCAAGCGACACTCGTTATTCCCACCATTGCCCTCCCTACCGCCACACTTCGCGCAGTTCACGTCGAGCCAACGCCGGTCACTCCTGAGCCAGCGCAAAGCCTGGGACAGCCGACGCAAGAGATGCTCCCTCCCACCCAGGAACCTGGCGCACCGACCGATACACCCTGGCCACCGGCGCAAATCGATTTCCAGGCCATTCCAGCCTCGATCGAAGGTGGACAATGTTCCACCCTCCAATGGACCGTGCTGCACGCATCGGCGGTCCTTCTGGACGGTGAGAGTGTTGCCGGAACCGGCAGCAAGAAAGTCTGTCCGCAGCAAACGCAGACCCACCTCTTGCATGTGGAAGCGCCTGGCGGAGGAGGAGATCGCCAGGTGACGATTCAGGTTTCCACCCGGCCCACGGACACACCAGTCAGCCCGGCACAGATCAGTTTCCGAGCAGACCAGACCTCCATCGAGCAGGGGCAGTGTACTACGCTCCGTTGGGATGTGGAGAACGCAACCGCCGTTTACCTGGATGGGGACGGAGTGATGGGGCATGATAGCCGGCAGGTCTGCCCAGCGCAGAATCAGACCTACACCCTCCACGTCGAAGCAACGCAAGGCGGTGGAGACCGCCAGGTGACGATTCAGGTTTCGGCACCACAAGACACTACCCCTCCACCCGTGCCGGCGCCAGCGGTCCCGGCTAATGGGCTGAGCATCGGCTGCAAAGCGAAACAGAATCTGGTCTGGGTGCCGGTCGACGACCCAAGCGGCATCTCAGGCTATTACGTCAAGCTGGAACTCCAGGTCAAGAAGGGTGAATACCAATCGGTTCGTGGCTGGGGGCCTGTCGGCGGTAAACAAGTTGAGGCTGACGTCCAGTGCGGCGTAATCTACCGCTGGGCGGTCCGCGCACAGGACAAGGCCGGCAACACCAGTGATTGGTCCGGTTGGTCAGTCTTCTCTGTAGAAGGACTGGGTTAGGAGGAAGCGAAAATGAGTACACCGAATAGCAGCACTTCGCAGAGACCTTCGTTCGAGCTCGAGATGAGCCAGGGGCCGCAGCCCGGCGCTCGTTTCGCAGTAACTCAGCCGGTTAGCACGATCGGGCGGTCGGCGGACAACGATCTCGTCATCGATGATGGAGATGTGTCGCGCCGTCATGCATGCATCACGTGGGATGGCAAACACCTCGTCCTCGAAGACCTTGGCAGCGCCAACGGCACGTTCGTGAACGGAGTGCGCCTGACCGGACCGCAGGTGATCCGCGCCGGCGACACCGTCGGCCTGGCGCAAACGGTGCATTTTGCCGTGCACACGTCCATGTTTGCCGCTGCACCGGCGCCTGATGAGGTTGCTACAGCCGTATCCACGCCTCGCGGGGCGGTCACACCGCCACAGCCTGCGTTCCCGACTCCTCCGCCGTCTACCGGGAAGAAATCCGGATGTCTCTGGGTTCTGCTTGTGGCATTGCTCGGGCTGTGCGTCGTCATCGCGGCACTGACCGCTGGCGGTTATGTCCTGCTGCAGCGCAAAGCGGAGACGCGCCCCCTGGTGTCGATCAACACGCCACGCATGGGGGACCGCGTCGTACTCGGGCAGCCCGTGGCAGTGAACTCTACAGCGTACGACAGGAACAAGATCACACGGATGGAGCTGTGGGTCGATGGGCAATTGCAGCATACGCGGAGCAGTCCGTCGCCCGACGGGAACACACCGCTCCCACTAGCGGCGGATTGGCGCCCTGGAACGGTGGGGAGCCACACTCTGGTGGTGCGCGCGTTCAATCGCAACGGGGACCGGGGACAAGCGGCGATCAGCATCGAAGCGACCGAGCTGGTCGATCGAGACAACGACGGCATTCCCGATGAGGAAGATGCGTGCCCCGATGAGCGCGGCCCGGAATCCGCTGCCGGTTGCCCTGACCGCGATATGGATGGCATCCCCGACGCAGCGGA
>CAZPTF010000152.1:0-9361 GCA_964589015.1 uncultured Anaerolineae bacterium | reverse complement strand
GCCAATCTACCACAGTTTAGACCGGCACGTGGTCTGCCGAGGCACAGCAGTCACGCGACAACGACGGCGGCGCCGGAGACTGGCCCA
Organism: uncultured Anaerolineae bacterium; assembly: GCA_964589015.1. Taxonomy (GTDB): domain Bacteria; phylum Chloroflexota; class Anaerolineae; order DAOTYC01; family DAOTYC01; genus CAZPTF01. The sequence continues at coordinate 9,274 of CAZPTF010000152.1, read as the reverse complement.
CTCGCAGACGCGAGGTCTGACTGTGCCAATCTCTGCGCAGGTCGTGTGCGTGCCTGACAGCTTCGGCATGAAGAGTGCCCTGCTTGCCAGTCTCTCCCAAATCTCGTGCGTACCCACATACGAGAACGCAGGAGGAAACGGGACTCTTCAAATACGGCACCACGACAGCAGGGATCTTGCGCCCAAGGCAGTATACATCCCGCTTCGATACCGCAATAAACAGCGACCGCGCCTCTAGCCGCCGCCCATCAGCGGAATCAGACGGATGAGATCGCCATCCGCCAGCGGTCTGTGCAGGTCTTTGGGCAGCTTCAAGCGATAGCTGTTCAGATAGACGGCGACCGCGGGATGAACCCCGGCTACCGGATCGAGGACATGCTGTGCCAGCAAGGGATAGCGATCGCCCAGTTGTGCCAGGACCTCAGCGAGGGTGGTTCCAGCACAGCGGACCTCTCCCATCCCCTCCGCGAAACCGCCCAGATAGGGGCGTAGCACAATCGTTACGTTCGCCAAGCGCCTCTCCTCCGCAATCCCCTTTCGTGCTACCACTCTGCCGCGAGCCGGGACAGCCTTATTCAGCCTACCACAATCGGGACCAACTGCCAAGTTTGCCATTTACCCAACTGGGTGCTATGATGAGCATGCCGAACAGGTTCGACCGGCATCTCGCACAACCCTACCCAAAACATCATGGCGATTTTCTCGCAAATTTCCGCGTCTCATCCGCTCGCCGGCAGACCTGCTGTCGTCACCGTGCAAGGTTCCCGGCTGCGCCATACAGGCCCACGCGCGGGAGAAAGGAGGCGCGCTATCGATCCGAACGCAATGTACGTAATCGCGATGGGTCCGAGTTTGTTTGCCGGCGCGAATGACCGCAAATCGCGCCCCAACTCACGAGAGGAGACAAAAGACCATGGTGCTCTATGTGATGAAATGGAATGTCCATCCGGACAAGAAAGAGGAGTATCTGAATTGGACCAGCGGTGCCATCAAGCGCACCCTGGGGGTGCCGGGCGTTAGCGAATTTCGCGCTTACCGGCCGGCAAGCGGTTCCGCCGAAGTCGTCGTCACCTATGAGTTCGCGGACATGGCCGCCTGGGCTGCATGGAACGTCCATGAAGACACCCAACGCGTGTTCGATGAGCTACACACCATGGCGCTGAACATCAGCACGGAGCTATGGAGTCCGTCACCGGTCGTGCCCCACCCCATCCGGCCCGGCAAGTAGAGCGCAGACAGCGCCTGCTTGCAGAGCGCGGTGCGTGACGCCAGCAGGCGCATTCGCACCCGCGCAGCTCAGCCTGCACCACGCGACACGCCCCTCAATCGTTTCTGCAGCGCAGCATCGCATCTTTGAGGGGCGTGCGTAGAACCCGCTGTTCGCTACGCAAACCGGTTACATGGAGTGCAAAGCGATACGGTTCCCTTCGGTATCCTGGCAATGAGCGATGAAACCGTATTCGCCGATGCTCGTCTTCGGGCTGAGCACCTTGCCGCCCCCCGCTTTCACCCGCTCCAGCGTCTCGTTGATGTCCGCCACACTGAAATACACCACCGTCCCCGTCTGTGACGGCACGTATCCTTCGGCCTTTACCAGCGCTCCGCCCGCACCGGAGTCTTCCTCCTGCATGGGGAAGAACGCCATCTGCAGTGGTCCCATCTCCTGCAACTGGAGATCACGTCCAAAGACCTGCTCGTAGAAAGCCTGTGCGCGGGGAAGATCGTTGACTGGAATTTCGAACCAGACAACCGGATAATGTTGTGTAGCCATTTTTGCACTCCTTTTTTGTGTGGTGGGCCAGCCCACCGTTTCGTTTCCGCAAAACCACGCTCAAACTGGACTCTTCAAGAGCATACCACCTATCCTGCGCATGGACTATGACGGCGGTCATATCGCCGCCAAACGACACCCCATTACCAGCGCGCAGGCGTTCACGAACGCCAACGATGTCGTCGCTCAGCTCAGCGGGCATCATTCGCCTAACGGGTTACCTCCCAGAGCCCTCGTCACGTCAGCCCAATCCTGGACCGCAGGCGCACCCTCCAGCCAGTTGGTCACGGCAAGGGTGATGCAGTTGTCGCCCAATTCCCGGATGCCCTGTTTGCAGCCGCTGCGCCGCCCGTGCTATAATTCCCCCTGGCTCACACTCACCGCATGGGGAAACGGTCATGATGTCTGGCAAGCCCGAATACCGGATATATGCGCTGAAATACGCCGGGCCACGGAAACGTCCCGGCAGCCTCCTGACGTGGTGCCAGGACTTCGACACCAGTGTAGCGTTCAACTTCTACATCTGGTTCGTGCAAGGGGGTGGTGAAGCCATCGTCGTCGATACGGGCGCAGCCCCGTCGCTGGCCCGCCAACGTACGATGGAAAATTATGTCAATCCTGCCAGCATGCTGGAGCGAATCGGCGTGCGCGCGGCCACGGTCCGCCACGTGGTCCTCACCCATCTGCACTGGGACCACGCCGGCGGCGTGGGGCTGTTCCCCAACGCGACATTCTACGTGCAGGAGGACGAGTACCATTTTTGGATGGAGAGCTCACACGCGCAGCGACCACCGTTTCGCAGCGCTTATGTGTGGGACGACAGCTATCGCGGTACGCTGACCGAACTCAAACGAAAAGGACAAATCGCGTTTCTGCACGGCGACCAGGCGCTTCTGCCAGGGGTCGATTGCCTGCTGACGCCGGGACACACCCCCGGCATGCAAGCGGTGGCGGTCAGTACCGCGCAGGGCACTGCCGTGCTGGGTTCCGATTGCGCGATGATGTTTCGCAACTACCGGGAAGACTGGCCCGGTACGATTATGGTCGACATGATCGCGTGGCTGCAAAGTTATGACAAATTGCGGGCGATCGTGTCCACGCCGGAGTTGTTGTTTCCCGGCCATGACCCGCTGCTGACGGCAAGGTATCCGGCAATCACCAGAGATGTAACGCGCCTGGCGTAGCAGGGGCGGGAGAACGGACCGCACCATACGGCGGCGCGTTTCCCTTGCCATCTATCACCAGCTGTGGTTAAATGGACACCGAAATCACTCAAGAAAGCAGGACGACAACTGATGATCGAATCCAAAGGCATCGTATTGCGGGGCAACAAGCAGGCAGAGATCGTCACCGAGACGGTTCCGCTGCCCAAGGGCGCTCAAGTATTGATCCGGACGCACGCCGTCGGGCTGTGCGGATCGGACCTCAGTCTGTACGACGGCTCCTACGAAGGCCCAAAGAACTACCCGGTCTATTTCGGGCACGAGTGGTCGGGCACCGTGGAAGCCATTGGCCCGGACGTCACCACGGTCAAACCAGGCGACAAGGTGACCGGCGATTGCTCGATGTTCTGTGGTGAATGCGAGTTCTGCGCTCAGGACAAGAACCTGTGCCGGCACATCGAAAAGCGCGGCATCACGATGGACGGTGCGTCACGGCAATATGCCCTGCAGGATGAGAAGTACATCTACCGCGCTGACGCCGGCGCCGATCTCGATGTGGTGGCGCTCAGCGAGCCGCTGGCGGTGGGCGCCCACGCCGTCCGCCGCGTACGCGAGGTGCGTCCCAACCTCACACAGGAGAAGATCCTGGTGTTGGGCGGCGGGAGCATCGGGTTATCGTGCTTCTTCGCCCTGAAATACATCGAGGGTTGCGCGCACGTCGAGCTGTTCGATCTGGTGCAGGAGCGGATCGCGCAAGCACAGACGTTGGGCGCCGCCGCACTGACCGACGTCGCCGCCGCAGCCGGGGACGCGGAGAGCTACGGCGGGCTGTATTCCGGGCGCGGCTACGATGCGATCTTCGAGACGACCGGTGCGCCGGCGGCGTTCCGCCAGGCCATCGATCTGCTGCGCCCGCTCGGGACGGTGATGGCGCTCGGGTTCATCCCGGCGGTGGAAGTCCCGCTCAAGACGATCACGATGAAAGCCGCGCGCATCATGGGCAGCATCGGCGGAACCGGTGAATTCGACAGCGTACTGCGCTTCGTCACTGCCCACCCCGACGTCGCACGACGGATCATCTCACATAAGGTCCCCTTCGAGGACTACACACAGGCCTTCGCACTCGCCGCCGATCGCCGGCACGCGATGAAAGTATTGATCGAGTTCTAAGCGGTGGCTGGCATAAGCCGCGTGTGCTGCGCGGATGCGAAGCCGCCACCCATACCGCTATGCACATCACAGGAGATACGACCATGACGACGATTCCAAAAACGATGAAAGCCGCAGTCCTGTTTGGCGAGAGCGATATGCGGCTGGTGGACGACTATGCGGTGCCCGTGCCGGGGACCAACGAGGTTCTGATCCGCGTGGAAGCGTGTGCCATCTGTGGCACCGACCCGAAAATCCTGGCCCACGGTTGGCCCGGGCATCCCCCTTACGGGACGTACATCTTCGGGCACGAGTACGCCGGACGGGTGGCGGCGTTGGGACCGGGCGTGACCGAGTTCCGGGTCGGCGACCGCGTGGCGATCGAACCGCACAAAGGGTGCGGCGTGTGCAATAACTGCCGGGACGGGCTCTACAACACCTGTCTGAACTACGGCAACCTGGAGAAGGGCCACCGCCACTATGGCTTCACGACCAACGGCGGCTATGCCGAATACGCACTGAACCACACCAATTCCGTATACAAGATCCCCGACGATATGCCCATCAACGAAGCGACACTGATCACCACCGCGGCGACGACGCTATACGGTATCCGGCGTATCGGCGGCATCCGCAGCGGTGAGACCGTCGTCGTCTCCGGCCCCGGTGCGATCGGCTTGATGGGCGTGTTGCTCTCACGGCTGTTGGGCGCCGGGACGATCATCCTCACCGGCACACGGCCCGAACGTCTCGAGATGGGACGTCGTCTGGGCGCAGACCTCACGATCAACGTGCAGGAAGAGAACGCCATCGAGCGTATCGTCGCGCTGACGGACGGAATCGGCGCCAGCGCCGTGCTGGAATGTGCCGGCTCGGCGCGAGCGGCGGCCGACGCCGTGGAATTCAGCAAGAAGAATGGACGGATCGCGCTGATCGGCGTCTACCACGAACCGGTGACGCTGAACCTGTTCAAGGCGGCGCAGTGGAACATCACGCTCGCCGGCTCGAAGGCCGAAGGCGAGCGTTCGCTGGCCTATGCGCTGCCCTTGCTCGCGCGACACGTCGGCGCCCTGTCGCCGTTGATCACGCACACGTTCCCGCTCGCGCAGGCACACCAGGCGTTCGAGACCGCCGAAAAACGGCTGGATGGGGCGATCAAAGTCGTCATCAAACCATAAGCCCACCGGATACAGCTGTAGCGCAGCGCGGCGAAGAGAGCCGAGCGGGCGCGGCGCGATTTCCGCGTCCGCTGATCGCGACAAAGAGAGGCCGGGAGGGCTTCCCAGTCGCGACACTTCTGCTGCCAGCACCCGCTGCGCCCATGCCGTGCCACCAGCCGGTATCTCTTCGCGCCGGCCGGCATGCGGCTGCCACTGCGCGGACTGTACCGTACAACGGGCTGAGCAGCACACAAGCGACACACTGAAATCATTGACCCAAAGGGAGGCAAGCGCTGAATGCCAGAAACTCCGAAACCACAGGTGACTATCTACACGGACGGCGCATGCAAAGGCAATCCCGGCCCGGGCGGTTACGGCGTGATCCTGATCGCGGGTAACCACCGTAAGGAATTGTCCGGCGGCTACCGGCGCACGACGAACAATCGCATGGAACTGCTGGCGGCCATCGTCGGGCTGCGGACGCTCAAGTCGCCGTGCACGGTGACGCTGCACACCGACTCCAAGTATGTGGCCGATGCGCTCGAAAAAGGCTGGGCGCGGAAATGGCGCGCCAATGGCTGGATGCGGACCAAAACCGATCGCGCGCTGAACCCAGATCTGTGGGAAGAACTGCTGGCTCTCTGCGAGCGGCATCGCGTGCGCGTGGTGTGGGTACGGGGACACGCCGGGCACGAAGAAAACGAACGCTGCGACGAACTGGCCGTGACAGCGGCGCGGCAGCGCAATCTACCGCCGGACAGCGGCTACGAGCGAGCACCCGGCACGAAATGAACGCCGCACACGAAAAGACTCACGCCGCCGGCAACCCTGCGCGTGAGTCACATTCCAGCAACACCAGATTATCCCGAGAACCGGAGGTGCGGCCTGCTCAGAAGAGCTGGTCGTCGATCGGCTGGCGCGCCCATGCCCAGGCCAGCGGCGCATCCGCAGAATGGAAGAACCGCGCCTCCGTACCCGGCCATAGTCCGATGAGATCGGCGATCAACGTCTCCCACTCCTTGTCGCCGATCACGGCGAAACGTCCCAGCCGTCCCCAGTATTCGACACCATAAGCCGCATCGTCCCAGATAGCGTGTACATCCCAGCCGTGGAAATCATCAGCCAACTCGAACACGACGGAGAGACGCCCCGCTTTTTCGGAAGCTCTGGCAAACGCGGGTAACAATACCTGCTTGTAGTCAGCATCGGATAGCGTCCCGCTCAGCCTGAACGCCACAAGCGTGCCGGCACTTTCCGGGAGCTCCACAATCATCAGGCAGTCTCCTCGTCGAGCCACTCCCAGGCGTGCTGCAGTTTGTGATGGTCGAAGTACTTGAACTTAGCGGTCAGGTGTGCAAACAGCTTCATGACCGCCGCTTCCCATTTGGCGTCCCCGACAATCGCCATCCGCTCGACATCGTGCCACATCCGCGTCCCGAAGACCAAATCGTCCCAGGCAGCGTGCGGCGTCCAACCGTCGAAGTGCTCCAGGTCCCACAGCACGCGGATTTTGCCGTGTTTCGCGATGAGCGCTTCCATCTCCGGGATCAACCGCTCCTTGTAGTCCTCATCCGAAGCCTTACCGTGGAACTTGAAACCGACGACGTTGCCGTGACTCTTTTCCAGTTTAGCGATCATGGTTCTTCTCTCCTTTGCGCGTTCGTCGACAAACCGAGGGTGCGAGCGGGTCGCAGGAGATCCGCCGGAACCCGAAGCACACCGGCCAGGGACAACGTCCGGCAGCGCCGGTAGGAAAGGAGCGCTGCGGAATTCCTGTCCGCGTGCAGGCCGTTATTGGACCGCTTCAATCTATCCTTCATTTCCCGTTCGGCCTGACTGCGCGCTGAGCCTGTCCGGAAGGCGCTCCGCTGCTGAAACCGGTCGATTACTTCCCTGAGCCCACCGCTCCATACGACAACAGCGTGCTATCCATTTGTTTCTGATTAAATCACAGACTGCGCAAAAAGACAAGGCACACGGCAGGGTGCGAATCGCTGCCTGCACGGCACGAGTAGCCGGCACAGGAGCGGGCAAGACAGGCGATCAGTCCCCGCTGTTCTGCATGAGAGCAGACTTGGGTTTGCCGGGCACGTCGTGACAGTGACGGCAGCGCGCCTCGTAGGCTTCGCTGGCCCCGACCAGAATGATCGGATCGGCGTAGGCAGCCGGTTTCCCGTCGATCAGGCGCTGCGTACGCGAAGCGGGCGCCGCGCACACCACACAGATGGCCTGGAGTTTATCGACCTTTTCGGCTTGCGCGATCAGCAGCGGCATCGGCCCGAAGGGTTCGCCACGGAAGTCCATGTCCAGCCCGGCGACGATGACACGCACGCCGCGGTCCGCCAGGATAGTGCACACATCGGCGAGCGCCTCATCGAAGAACTGCCCTTCATCTATCGCGACGACTTCCACATCCGGCGCGACCTGCGCCAGAATATCACGAGCCTTCTCGACCTTCACGGCCTCGAAGGCCATGCCATTATGGGAGGTCAACTTCTCGGCTACGTAGCGAATATCGATGGAATGCTTGAAGACGAGAACCTTCTGACGAGCGATGTTGGCCCGGCGGATGCGGCGGATCAGTTCCTCGGTCTTGCCGCTGAACATGCTGCCGCATACGATCTCGATCCAACCGTGCCGGTCGTGGTGGTGTATCATGGGGTCCGTAAGGGCCACTTCACCTGTCAACATGAGCTGTTCTTCACTCCTTCGTTCGGACTGCGCAGGTATTTCACCGCGACAGTGTCGTATCCCACACGAACAACAAAGGGCAGGTCACCCGACTTGCCCTTTGCTTAATTCATACCCAACTGTGTCCGCACGGTGGGGACGTTTCAGGATTTGTCTTCCGCTGCGGAAGCCGCTGCGCCGTCCTCTTCCACCAGTTCGTACTGAATCTTTTTGCCACGTGCCGGTTTGCTCTTCGGGGCAGGCGCGGAGGCCTCTTCCAGCATCTCGCTGCGCTTTTCCAGCCGCTTGACGAAACGCTCGACCTGGCCGGCGGTATCGACGATCCGCATTTCGCCCGTGAAGAACGGGTGGCACGCCGAACACAGGTCAGTCCGCAACTCCGGACGAGTCGAGCCAGTCTCAAAGGTATTGCCGCACGCGCAGGTCACCTTCGCATGCGGATAGTATTTCGGATGAATATCCTTCTTCATAGTTCCTCAGTTACCTCTCCTCGTACACACTGATCATCTTGCGCCCGCCACGACCGATCTCGAACTTGACGAAACCATTGGCAACCGCGTAAATCGTGTGATCCTTACCGATGCCGACGTTTGTACCGGGATGGAATTTCGTCCCACGCTGCCGGACGATGATATTGCCCGGAACGACCGCCTCACCGCCAAATTTCTTAACGCCCAACCGCTGCGCCTGACTGTCGCGTCCGTTGCGGCTGCTGCCGCCTCCTTTTTTGTGTGCCATAACTCTTCCCTAGCCTCTCTAGCTCAAGACGATGTCTTCTATCAATAGTCTGGTATAGGACTGACGGTGCCCTTTTTTCACCCGATAACGCTGCTTCGGACGATACTTAAAGATGACTTCCTTTGAAGCCAGTCCATGCTCTTTGACAGTTGCGATGACCTTGGCCCCTTCGACCACGGGCCGGCCAATATGAACTTGATCAGGATCGAAAACCATCAGAACCTTGTCCAGTTCGATGCGGTCACCGACCTCGGCGGGCAACTTCTCGACATGAACATTCTCACCCACCGTGGCCTTATATTGCTTACCACCTGTTTCAAAAACGGCCTGCATCGATCTCACCTCCCCGAATACGAACTACGTCAACAGCAGGAAATTATACCTTAGTATGCTCCTTTTGTCAACTTGAGCGGTCCTGCCGCGTGGGACCTGGCAGTCCGCTCGCGTAGACCACCGCGCAGGCGAAATGCGTCCAGGATTGGCACAGTCTCCGTCTCCCGTCCGCAGGACTTCGTCTCCTTAGCGCGGGGCTTCAGCCCCGCGACGAATTCACAGTCTTGACCGCCACGAAGATATTCGTGTGAACCTGGCAGATCACGCTG
>CAZPTF010000151.1:7174-9426 GCA_964589015.1 uncultured Anaerolineae bacterium | reverse complement strand
ATTGCTCGCTGGCCCCAAAATTCCCGGCTGCACACGGCAGTCGCCTCTGTTAGACAAACCCAAGGAAAACGATTATAATGGTCTTCGCGCTTTTTTTAGGAGGACGAATGATTTGCAGAAATTGTGGGGCAGAACTGCAGGACGCTACACTGCTGATCTGCCCTCATTGCGGACAGGACCCGGCAAGTGAACCTGTCGAAGTGAGCGAAGCCCAAATACCGGCGCCTGTTCCGGTGTCCCGCGAGACACCGCGCCCGGTCATCCAGGCTATCGCCAGACCAAAGCCCGTGCAAGAAGTACGTCCGGCAGCGCGAGGCGTTTCCGGCTGTACGTGGGGAATCATTCTGATTACTCTGCTCGGTTGTGTCGCTATCGCCTTCGCCGCCGCCGGTCTGGGCGGGATATACCAGGGGCTGAAGGAACGGAATGTGGTCAATCAGGCACTGGCCTACGAACATTACAGCCGGGGTGTAAACCACCTGGAAGCGGACGAGATCGATCTCGCCGAGGCGGAATTCGAACAGGCGATTCGTTTGAGTCCCAGCACCTCGATGGAAGCCTACGAGGAATTGAAGAAAATCCGTACCCAACGCCGCACCGAACCCACACCCACCACCTCTGCTATCGTCCAACAGGCCGGCATCGATATCATGGCCCAGGCCAGAGTCGAATACGATACAGCCAACTGGGAAGAAGCTATCGTTAAACTGGAACAAGTCCAGAGCCTCGATGCTGATTACGATCAGGATGAAGTCCGCAATATGCTTTACACTGCGTACTTCAAGTACGGGAAACAACTGCTTGAAGAGGAACGACCGGAAGAAGCGCGGCGTAGCTTTGAGAGTGCGCTCGAACTGAAACCCGATGATCCAGATGCCAGACAAGAGATCAGCCTGGTTACCGACTACCTGGCTGCCTCCAGTCTACTGGGCGCAGATTGGGAACAGGCGATCAGTGCGTTTACAGACCTCTATCGCAGGAACAAGGATTACCTGGATGTCGGTGTTAAGCTCCAATCCGCCCACCAGTCCTATGGCGACGTCCTGGCCAAACAGGAAGATTGGTGTGGCGCAGCGCTTGAATATGCCAGGTCGTTGGGGTTCAAATCCGATGACAAGGTGAAAGAAGCCTACGATGAAACCGGAAGCAAATGTGAAACCGGTCCGCCGCCGATCGAACCGCCTCCTGCTCCGTTGACGGAAGCAGCTGGCGCACCGCCAACGGAAGAGACAACCGCAGAACCAACGCCAACAGCAGAAGCCCCAGCGCCACAACCACCTGCTGCAGAGACGCCAGCCGAGGAAAAACCGGCAGAAGCCGTTCCACCCCCACCCACTGAAGAACAGCCTGAAGTGGAAGGTGCCACAACGCCGGCAGAGGTGCCACCGGCAGGAGGCGTGCTGGCCTTCTCCTCGTTTGATCCGGATGACATCCGCCGCGTGTATCAGATCAAGATCGGGGAAGGTTCTCCTCCTGACACCATCGCACAGAATGCCAGCCAGCCGGCGTTCAGCCACGACGGAACGAGATTGGCGTTTCTATCCTGGCAAGGCGACATCAACGGGCTCAGGGTAACAGACCTGGGCGGCAGAAACGGTTACAATGTGACCAAGTTCATGGAAGATGGGTACCCTTCGTGGGGACCGGATGGAACGCAGCTCGCCCTATCGTCGACACGGGAAAACGATCGAAAACCACGGGTCTATACGACCTGGGCCGACGGCCTGGTGGATTCCGTGCAGTTGACGCTCGGCGAACAGCCATCCTGGTCATCACAGGGTTGGATCGCCTACCACGGCTGCGATGAGACCGGTGGGAACTGTGGAATCTGGAAAATGGCCCCCAACGGGAAGGGGCAGGCACCGGTCACCAACAACGAAAGTGACACGACACCGGCGTGGTCACCGGACGGTAACCGGATCGCCTTCATGTCGGCGCGGGACGGAAACTGGGAGATCTACACAGTCAACGGTGACGGCAGCCAGCCAACTCGTCTCACCGACAACAGCGCCGATGACGGCATTCCAACGTGGTCGCCGGATGGAAATTGGATCGCCTTCGTATCCAGCCGTGGCGGCCTGTGGAGTCTGTACCTCGTCCCCGCAAGCGGTGGCGAACCACAGAAGCTGTGGGACGTGCCCAATATTGGACGAGACTGGACGCAGCAGCGGCTGACGTGGCGCTAATCGCTGGCGATAGCTGCTATCATCTGAAGTCAAAAAAGGCAAGGGTAGGCCGATTGCCCGCCCTTG
>CAZPTF010000151.1:0-7164 GCA_964589015.1 uncultured Anaerolineae bacterium | reverse complement strand
CGTTCTCAGACGTTCGGGAGATGAGCATTCAATCAGACGCAACCCGCTGCTTGAGGAGGATACACTGAATACCATCACGCCCGTTGACAGAGTTGTATCGTGGATGGCTCGTCTGACCGGTCGTGCTATTCACATCCGTATAGAAGCCACTCCACGCGGGCGCAAGGAAGTCGTATCGAGTCGTATTTTCTCCATGCTGCTCCTGGCGGCGTTGTTGTGTCTCTTCGTGCCACGATCAGCAAGCGGAGACACGCCCTACCACAGGCTCGAAACGACACCTCCCGACGCCCCCTTATTCGCCCAGCAGACGACACCGCCTAACCTGACCGCTGACACGGATCCGGACGACACTCCTGCGGAGGAATTGTCGATTCAGTGGAATTACCCGCCCTTTCTGCGCTCCGGAGACTCGTTTTCTTCCCGCGTGACGCTTTACAACCATCAAGACGCGGAATTGCACGTCAATTCCGAGCTCAGTGCGGAAGGCCTGGTGATCGGGGATGAGCAGGCTCAGGACGCCGCTATCCCGCCGAAATCGGAAACGACGCTCTCGTGGAACATGAACACCGCCGAAGCCTCCGTGGGCCACCTGGTGATCCGAGTGCAGAGCGATAATGAAGAGATCAATCAAGAGTCTTCCGTTCCGATTCTGCCGGGGGGGTCACAACAACAGGTCGAGCAAAGAGGCCGGTTGTGGATCCGTGAATGGCTGATCAGCCATCTGAATCAGCGAGCGACGCAATTGAACTCTCTGATCTGGATTTCCCCCTCGATGTTGGCCATGCTGCTGAAGGATTACGCCCAGTGGGAAGGCACGTCCTACCAGAACAACGATCAGACCGCGAACCTGCTGCTGGTCACCACCGCCCTGTGGAAGGCGTTTGCCCAGGCCGGTGTACAAGAGATACCAGAAGCGCAGCCGGTGCATGCCGATTTGACGCGGGCTGCGCAGTACCTGATCGCGCAACAGAACACCGACGGTGGCTGGGGATGGTGGCAGGGTGATGAGAGCCGCCCATTTCAGACCGCTCAGGTGATGCACGCGTTGTTCGAAGCAGAGGCAACCGGCCTGGTCGATATCCCCGACAGCAAGGAACAGAGAGGGCTCGCTACCCTGCGCTCATATTGGGATTCCAGCGACGATCTGGAATTGCGGGCGTATTTGCTTTATGTCATCAGCCAACGTCGTTCCGATGACAAGGGACTGAGCACGTATCCACTCTGGTGGGAACGCCGGCGACTGTCCACGCCTGCCCTGGCCTACCTCGGTATGGCTTTGGATAACCTGGGCGCCCTTCCAGACCACCGCAAGACAGACGTGTTGAACGCACTGAGAAAACGCGCCGCACAAACCGAGCACTTCGTGTGGTGGTCCGCTCCGGACAACGCAGGCGAGCTGCCTGGCGGAAACCGCTACGCGACGGCACTTGCTCTGCAAGCCTTTCTGCGTTGGTCGACTTCGGATGAACTGGTCGGGAGGAGTTTCGATTGGCTGCTGCGCACAGGCACCTCGCCAACCGCGCGAATCGATTTTTCCACCGCCCAGTCGATCGTGACCCTCGCGCAAGCGAAACTGTCGCAGGAGCCGCTTTCCGAGGGAGTCGTGCGTGTCGCTCTGGAAGGTATTCCTGTTTTCGAAGGTGAGGTCGACAACAGCGACTTGCTCAAGGTCCATGAGGTACAACTGCAAGACCTTCGCCCGGGTTCCAACTGGATCGAAATCCTGCTCGAATGGCCCGGACCACTCTATTTCGATTGGAGTCTGCAATATGTGCTCGCAGACGGTGAGCTGGATGCCGCGCATTCGTCCGGGGGGATCATCTTGAGCCGCCAATTTCTTACACCGGAACGAGGGCTGCCTGCAATGGCCTATGAAGAAGGTGCATTCATCCTGGTGAGATTGGACACGCAGACCGAGGAGACGCTTCATCACGTGGTGATCGAAGACGCACTGCCCGCAGGCTGTCGCCCGGTCGTCGGCAGCCTGGAGGGCAACGGCATCGTCCACTCCGGGCTGGAAACGAGCGCATACGGTGACCGGGTCCGTTTCTTCTTGCCAGTGTTGCCGGAAGGCAGGCACACGTTCTCGTATTTGTTGCGCGCCGATATACCGGGGAAATTCCTGGCGATGCCGGCAAGCGCTTACCTTACGCACAATCCCGCACGCTGGGGGCAATCGTCGGGCGAACAGATCACCATTTCGGCCCAAGACGCCGAATGATTGGCTCCGAAATGGATGCAAAGAACAACAACGCTCCAATCACCCACAACCACCTGACCGGAACGGTTTTCGTCAGCAACAGGGGCTACCGCCCCCATGTGCGGCTGGTTGCCGAAGGCGTAAGGTAAGCAGTACCTGTCTTGATACCGACTGCTATCAGGAACTTAATGATGAAGGCCCATGAATACTTCTGTCTGAAAGATGTGACAGTGCATGCATGGGCCTTCAGTAGATAACGCGTGGCTTCACAGGCAAATTGAGCGGATCGACCCCAATCGGGGTGCTATGGCATATATGTACCGCCGTTGATGTCGAGAACGGCACCCTGCATGTATTTCGCAGCATCCGACAGCAGGAATACGATGACGGAAGCGACTTCCTGCGGGGTGCCGACACGCCCCAGGTTGATCGTGGAGCTGAAGCGGTTCAAGTCGCCGGAGCCCGCTTTGACATGGAACGGGGTATCGATCCATCCCGGCAGGACGGCGTTGACGTTGATGTTGTTCGGACCAAACTCGTTCGCCATCGCCTTGGTCAGACCCAATACGGCGGCCTTAGCAGTCACATACGCTGCGACTCCCGGCGTTCCGCCAAATCGTGCGCCTGCCGACGAGTTGTTGACGATGCGTCCCCAGCGCTGCTCGATCATATCAGGGACAACCGCCTGTGTCACCCAGACCAGGCTGGTCAGATTCAAATCGAGTGTCGCGTGCCACAGCTCACCGGTCTCTTCGATGATTCGTTTCCTCCCGAGGATATTGCCCGCGTTGTTGACCAGGAGATCGATCTTTCCGAACTCATGGCGGACCTCCGCGACCATTTTGTGTGCCGCTTCACGATCGGTGACATCCGCCTGCACGACCATCGCAGTCGCACCATCGCTCTTCAACTCGCCCAACAATTCCTCGGCCGCCTCTTTGCTGCGGTGATAGTGAATGGCAACCGCTGCGCCTTCCTTCGCCAACAAGCGGCATGTCTCCAGGCCGATCCCCGAACTACCACCGGTAACCAGTGCGACTCTACCTTTGAACTGCATCTCATCTTCTCCTCTCTCCAGTTGCGCGCAATCATTGCAGCGCAACGGGTTATTTAGTCCATCTGAGCTAACGGAATACAACGGACTATATGATACACTCGGCCCATGACATCAGTCAACTCGCATGAGGTACGTCCAGAGTTTTGGGAAGGCTGGCGAGCAGCGGGCAGGGGCAGGCCCAAAAGCATCCAATAGCCTCTGCATGTGGTGGTGTAGTGCCCCAGGTTCGCACGAATATCTTCTTGTTGGTTAAGACTGTGCTCATCTTGGACGCGTTCGCTTGCGCGGCGGCCCTGTTGAACGAGCAGCCAAGCCCCTACACGGCATGGATGGGCGCAACAGGCAGCAAAAACGTGGCTGTGAATCTTATCGCCGTGTTTTGAATGTACCCCCACCGAGCGCGGACTCGCGATAATCCGGATACCTCCTGGCGACACTGCGTTTTGCTTCTCTCCCTTGGCGTGATAGAATAGGCAGGCCAGCCACGCCAGAGGCTGGGAAGCTGAGGCAGTGATGCGAGGAGCCCACGTTGTCCCTTCCGGAAATGCTTTCGCGGTTGCAGAGATCGAGTCGTTTTATGCGCAACGTGACCAGTTGGGAGGCGTTGCCCGCACGACCGGCACGCGTTGTGCCGTTTCCAGGCAGGCTCGATCCCTGGCTGGCATCCCGTCTGCAGCAACGAGGAATCTCACAGCTCTATACTCATCAGGGCGCGGCGTGGGAAGCCGCTCAGGCCCACCAGCACTTCGTCGTCGTCACGCCCACAGCGTCGGGGAAAACGTTGTGCTACAATCTAGCGGTGCTGGACCAGCTGAGACGGTCCAATGATGCTACGGCGTTGTATCTCTTCCCAACGAAAGCATTGGCGCAAGACCAGCTCGCTGAGCTGCAATCGCTTCTGGATAGAAGCCCCGATCTGCCGGTTGCCATCTACGATGGCGATACCCCCCACGCGGCGCGTAAGACGATTCGTACATCCGCCCGGGTATTGATCAGCAACCCGGATATGTTGCACACCGGCATCCTTCCCCATCACACGCGCTGGGCCCGTTTTCTGAGCCAACTGCGCTTCGTCGTCATCGACGAGCTGCACACCTACCGCGGCATCTTCGGCAGCCACTTCGCGAACGTCCTGCGCCGCCTGAAGCGCGTGTGTCGCTTCTATGGCAGCCATCCGCAATTCGTTTGTAGTTCCGCAACCATCGCCAACCCACTGCAATTGGCCGAAATGCTCATCGAGGAACCGTTGGAACTGATTACCGACAACGGTGCGCCCCGTGGAGAAAAGCACTTCATCTTCTACAACCCGCCCATTGTCGACTGGGCGCTGGGCATCCGGAGGAGCACGTTGTTGGAAACGCGAGACCTGGCTGGAGATTTCCTGCAGAACAACGTACAGACCATTGTCTTCGCCCGGTCCCGGCTCAGCACCGAGATCCTGCTGACTTATCTACGCGACCGCATTGCCGCGCTAGGGCAGCCTGTGGAGCGGGTACAGGGATATCGTGGCGGCTATCTGCCATCACGACGCCGCGAGATCGAACGGGGCTTGCGCAGCGGCGAAGTACGTGGTGTGGTCGCCACCAACGCACTGGAACTCGGCATCGACATCGGGCAATTGGAAGCCTGCATCATGGCGGGCTATCCCGGTACGATCGCCAGTGCCTGGCAGCAGGCGGGGCGCGCGGGACGCAGCTCCGGTGAAGCCGTTGCCATCCTGCTCGCCAGTTCATCCCCGCTCGACCAGTACCTCATCACTCATCCGGGCTATTTCTTTGGACGGTCACCGGAACATGGGCTGATCGACCCGAACAATTTGAACATCCTGGTCAATCACATTCAATGCGCCGCGTTCGAGCTTCCATTCGCTGACGGTGAACGATTCGGACGCTTCACCGAGACGGACGCTGCGCTGCAGTTTCTGGAGGAAGAACAGATCATCCGCCATACGGGGCGGGCCTGGCATTGGATGAGCGAGACCTATCCTGCCGAAGGAATCAGCCTGCGGACAAGTGATGCGAACAATTTCCTGGTCCAGGCGGTGGAGGGGGAACGCGTCCACGTCATCGGAGCCGTGGATGCGTTCAGCGCGCCGTTGCTCGTTCACGAAGGCGCGATCTATCTTCACGAAGGACAGCAATACGAAGTGACGCAGCTCGATTGGGAGGCACACAGAGCCCGAGTGCGCCCGGTCGAAGTCGACTATTATACCGACGCCAGCCAGGCGGTGGAAATCCGGGTGTTGGATTGTTTCGCCCAGACGGACGACGGCAAGACGAGCAAGGCCCACGGTGAAGTGCTCGTCTCAGCGCTGACAACTGGCTACAAAAAGGTGAAGTTGTACACACACGAAATACTCGGTTGGGGGGATGTGCGCCTTCCCCCGCAAGAGATGCATACCACAGCCTATTGGCTGAGCATCGCTGAGACGCTGGTCGAGACTATGCGTGAACAGGGCATCTGGCGAACCGAAACCTATTTCTCACGTGGACCGAATTGGGACGAACAGCGTAATCTGGCGCGGCAGAGAGATGGATTCCGCTGCCGGCACTGCGGAACAGCGGAGACTCCCGGCCACCCCCATCATGTCCACCACATCCGCCCGTTCCGGGAGTTTGGCTATGTGCCAGGACGCAACGAGAATTACATCCAGGCTAACGTGCTCGGCAATCTCGCTACCCTGTGCCCCGTTTGCCATCACCGTGCGGAGGCCGGACAGGCTTTACGGAGTGTGCTGGCGGCCCTGGCGCAATTGATCCGGAATGTGGCGCCCATCTTCCTGATGTGTGACGTGCGGGATCTCAGCGTGGTCACGGAAGCCCACGCGACATTCAATGGGCTGCCGACTCTCTTCGTGTACGACGGCGTGCCGTCGGGTATCGGGCTTAGCAGACGGTTGTATGAAATCCAGGGTGAGGTCCTGGCGGCGTCCCTCGAGCAGGTGCAGGCCTGTCCATGTGAGCGTGGCTGCCCTTCCTGTGTCGGACCGGTTACTCCGCTCGATGAAGACATCAAGGAACGGGTCCGGAAGGCTCTGGGCATGATCCTCTAACTGTAGTTTTCTGACGCACGGGTACACCAAAGGGTCCTCAGGCCCATCGCCACCGCGTGACTGCCGCGTAGCAGATTGGCTCAATCTGGTACCGCGGGCGTGCCTGCCAGGAGACTGGCATATCGAAGAAGTTCAACCCTCGTCGAATACACCGGATTCCGCGGCCCACTGTGTGCATCCGAGATTTTTGGGCCAGCGAGCAATGGGCAGGTCGCGTTTTTAGCGTGACCTGCCACGTTCACACAAATATCTTCTTGTTGGTCAAGACTGTGCCAATCTCCGACGCCACCGTCGTTGTCCAGGGAGTGCTGCGCCTGGGCGGGCCGCATGCCGGTCTGCACCGTGGCAGATTGGCCCAGTCTGGCACAGCGAACGTACTCTCCAGCGCATTGGTCGCAACAAACGCGCCGCATTTGTCGCCGAATATTCCGGATCCCGCGGCCCACCTGCTTCTTTGACCGAACCACGCGTTCGTGCTACACTTTGTGTTGCGGGCAGTGCCATCCGTTAACAAAAATCCGTGCTTAGAGGGAACGAGATGAACTTGCGTAAAAAGGTCATCTTAATCGTTGGGACCGTTTTTATCGGTGTGGTGTGTTCTCTCTTGCTTCTCAACTACTTCATCTCAACAACCAACACGCAACAACTGGAGAGAGCACACAGCGCGGAGACCGCTCAAATCGTCCGGCTAACGCTCCAGCAACAGATTGCCAGCCTGGATGCGACCACTCAGGATTGGGCTGCCTGGGACGATACGTATCAATTCGCCAGGGACGGAAACCAGCAATTCATCGACTCGAATCTGTTGGATGCGACGTTCCAGACCCTGACACTCAACCTGATCGCGATCTTCGA
>CAZPTF010000150.1:0-9431 GCA_964589015.1 uncultured Anaerolineae bacterium | reverse complement strand
CATGGATATACTCGATCTCTGCGTGTTCACCACAGCGCCCGTCCGCATCACGACATTTGACGAGATTACCCGGATCGTGCAAGCGGTGACCGGCTGGAATATCAGTTTCTGGGAAATCATGAAGGCCGGGGAGCGTGGCGTGACGATGGCGCGCTGTTTCAACATCAAGCATGGATTCACCGCTGACGATGACCGTCTCCCCGAAAGAATGTTTACACCGGCACACAAGGGACCACAAGACGGTTCGTTCATTCCCAAAGACGCTTTCTATGACGGAGTCCGGCTATACTATGAAATGAATGGCTGGGACCGAGAAACCGGCATCCCTACGGATGGCAAGCTGGTTGAACTGGACCTGGGCTGGCTGCGCGATGAAATGAGAGCGAAGCGGCCGAAAAGCTGAGAAATCCCACGCAGACCCTACCTTTTCCTCCTGGGAACGGACGCAGCTGCGGGGTGCCTGGTGCACCCCGCGCTGCGTCCAAGTCCCACGTCCCGGCAGCGGCGGTCCGCACCCGCCCGGTATGGCACAAAAGGAAGCACTGGGTCGCCTTTCGGCGATGGTATGGCTGGCCCAGCTCAGATCGCGTCAGACAGCAATTCTCAGAGAAGAGGTTTCGTGATGCATTCGGCAGACCAGGTAACAGTGCGAATTCGACTATCGGGATGGTTGTCCTCATATTTCGACAGGGCTGCTTTTACTCTGGAAACTACACCGTTCTTGCAGGAAGCCATCCCCGATTTACTGAGTCAGGTCACTGGCCGGGCTCATTCGCCGCTCCCGCACGGAGGCATGCACATCCTGGTGAACGGCACTCAGGCGCAGGCGCTGGTCGCAGCCAATTACGTCCTGAAACCGGACGATGAGATCACATTGGTGCCCGTCGTCGCCGGTGGGTGCTGGAGCGGTCGCAGAGATTCAATAAACCCTTATGCTCCCGAAAGTACCCGTCATTAGGTGGGGAATTGGCAATCCAGGCCAAATCTGGTATACTCAGCACAGTCATTCCACTAACCGCCAGGAGCATAACATGGTAAGAGGCCGAAAAACGCGTTCCCGCAGCATCTCCGAAATCATGGTCTGGATCATCAGCGTTCTGGTCATCATCAGCATGGCCGTCGGGTTTTTGATCATGGTCGTAGGTCCACCCGATGTGGAGCCAATACCCGTCGTGACCACACCCGTGCTGGACGACGTGGAGGACATCATCAACGGCGCCGAACTGCTCGAGGTCACAGTAGTGCCAACATCCCAGAGCGCCCCGTAGGCACTACGGTGCCGTTCACCCTTCGCAGATTTGCAGTCACAGCGAGACGGTCAGACCTTCCCGCGCCATGAAGGAATGGGGAAACTCACGCTGGCACGCTTGCTCGATCTTCAAGATTTGCTCGTCACTATGCAGCGGGTCGTGGTGGAAAAAAGCCAGCATTTTGACGCCAGCCTGTTTGCAGGCCGAGAGCGCCATGCTATGCGTACTGTGTCCCCACCCCTGCTTGGACCCAATGGCGGCCACATACTCATCGTCCGAATACTGTGCATCATGGATCAACAGGTCGGCATCGCGTGAAAACGCGATCAACCGGGTGTCGCCACCGACATAGCTCTCTGTGTCGGTCGCGTACACCAGTGTCTTCCCCTGCCAACTGATCCGGTAGACGTTGACGCCATTGGGATGGGCATAGTTCCTCAGCATGTGGATCTGTACCGCTTGCGGTGAGATATTCTGCAGACCCAGGTGCACGTTCTCCAGCCGGGCTTCGTGCTTCTTATCCAGAATGAGGATCTGCGATTCATCGACGAAATTGCCGATCAGCCGCAGCGACCTGAGATCGCTCAGAGCGACCGGGAAAGTAGGCGCCAGCATTGCCCGAGCGAGGGACTCTTCGATGGATTGGCCGAAATCGCGTGGGCCAAACATGTAGAGAACCGTGCTGTCGCGGTTAGCAGGTTCGAAAAACGGAAATCCCTGCAGGTGGTCATGGTGGGTGTGGCTGAACAGCAACGTGGCCACGACAGGTTCACCCTGTTTGGCAAGCTTCCGCCCCAGACCGATGATCCCGGTGCCGGCATCCAGAATAATCAAATGTCCACCGACACACACTTCCACACACGCCGTATTCCCACCGAAGAACAACGTAGACGGTCCGGGAACCGGATAGCTCCCGCGCACGCCCCAGAACCTCACGGTGAATTCGTTGTTGTCCATATCGTATTCTCCACTGATCGTCAATCAGCTCAAACGGCTTAGTAGCATAACCAGCGGGCTGCTTCCACGAGGCCAAAGCACCCTGAAAGCATCATATCACCATGCGGCACAGCAGAATGGTAGCCGAGCGAATCAGCGATGCGCCTATTGGGTCCGGTCACGGTGGCAAAATCAAACGCGCCAGCCCTTTCGGCGCGCTGCTCCAGGTAGCCCGGATGCACACACGCACCGTGCCCTTTATCCATATAAACCTCATCGTTGTCAATAGTTCCGTTTTTCAGCCGATCGACCAGATAACTCAGTTTTGCTGCATCCATGAACACGGTATGGTGCTCGAATACGCCCCAAATGCGTCCCATCCGATACGAGACTCCCAGGGTATGCTGGTTGCCGACGTTGATGATGACCAGCCCTTCCTCACTATGCGCCGCCACCTGTGCGTCACACAACGCACCGACGACAGCGGCCGAACAGGTATCCATCAGCAGCGCATCGGGCACATCCGCGCGCACAGCCAGCATCCGCGTCAGGTAGGTGGGAATCTCGTCTTTGTACGCCAACGCCCGAATGTCCCCTCCGCGCTGCACGAAATCGAACCAGTGCTTGAAACGGAAGCGGCGCTGGCTCATCTCCTCGCTTTCGCCGTGATCCTGCACGGCAATGGCACAACGCGGCGGTAACGGCACGCCGAAGAGGCTCAATGCCTGCTCCAGCGATACCAGATCGACGTCGCGGGTCATAATCACGACCACGTCTTCCGGCGGGCTGTCTACAATCTGAATCCCAAGCGCACGGACGTCCTCCAGGTTGTCGCGGATGCTCTTCGCTGCGAGCGGTGTCGCGTAGATTGGGAAGCCCGCCCCAGCGTGCTTTTTGGCAGCACTCGCCAACGGCCCACCGCCCATCAGATTGCCCGTCAAAAAAACGGGCTGACCTTGCTGAGTCGCCCGCACGATCTGCCCAGCGATGATCGTCGTCTGCGAGGGCAATACCAGCTTCACACAGTTCTCTATCGTTTTCTCATCGTCATACAGCAAAACATCCTGGGTTCCTGCTCCGACATCTATCGCAAGAATCTGGCTCACAGTTGTTCATTACCCCTCTCAATGTTGTCCATAATCTCTGCATAATTATAGCACAATTCTGTTTTTGTTGATTGGCGTCAATCATCGAACTCGAATTCGGACTCGGGGGGAATATCGTCCGGCTCGATGACTTCGCGGGAGCGACCACCACCCTGATCGGGCCCGACAATGTGCCGTTCCTCGAGCAGGTCGATCAGCCGGGCCGCTCTGCTGTAGCCGACACGCAGCCTCCTTTGCAGGAGAGAGGCCGACGCGCGGGACTGCTCGCGAACGACCGCGATGGCCTCATCGAGCAGAGGGTCATCGTCCGGCGACTGTTGTTCCGCGACGATCAGGTCATCCAGCAGGGGCCGCTGCACCATCGACCTGGAGAAGTCATCAATCGGAACGTCCTTTGCGATGGAGCGGAACCTTTTCCAGTAGCGCACCAAGCGGTTGATCTCCGCATCGGACACGAAGCAGCCTTGCAGACGGGCCAGCTTGCTGGAGTCGGGACGCATGAAGAGCATATCACCGTGTCCCAGCAAACGCTCCGCGCCCACGACATCCAGGATTACGCGCGAATCGACCTGGGAAGAGACCGCAAATGAGATTCGCGCCGGGAAATTCGCCTTGATCAGTCCCGTGATGACATCCACACTCGGGCGCTGCGTCGCAATGACGAGGTGAATGCCCGTTGCCCTGGCCATCTGAGCGATGCGGCAGATGTAGCGTTCGACCTGTTCAGGCGCAACCATCATCAGATCCGCGAGCTCGTCGATGACGACGACGATCTTGGGCAGGGTTGGCTCGCCGCGCGACGTGGCAACGGAGTTGTATGCCTGCAAATTGCGTGCACCCATCTTGGAGAACATCTGGTAGCGCCGGTCCATCTCCTGAGTCGTCGACTTCAGAACTTCGACGACACGTTCCAATTCCACGACAACGCGCTCAGACAAATGCGGTATGCCGTTGTAGCCGTTCAATTCGACCATTTTCGGGTCGACCATGATGAACCGCAGCTCTCTCGGAGTGTTTTGACACAGCAGACACGCGATGATGGCATTCACACAGACGCTCTTGCCGGAACCGGTCGCCCCGGCGATGAGCAGATGCGGCATCGCTTCCAGATCCGCTACCGCCGGCTGCCCCGACACATCCTGTCCGAGGGCGACAGCCAGACTGGTCTTGCTGCTGAGCTTCTGAAACGGTTCGGTCTCCATAACCGAGCGCAAGGTAACCATCGAGGTCTCCATGTTGGGGACTTCGACGCCAACCATGCTTCGCCCCGGAACGGGCGCTTCGATACGCACGGGAGAGGCCGCGAGCGCCAGCGCCAGGTCGTTGGCAAGCGCGCTGATCTTGCTGACTTTGACCTTGGACCGCTTGGTATGGCCGGAACTCTGCTTCTGCTCAAGGAATCCCGGTTCGATACCGAACTGCGTGACCGCCGGCCCCTGGTTGACTTCCACCACACGGGCAGGAACTCCGAAGCTCGCCAGGGTATCTTCAATGATCTTGACGCGGGTACGAATCTCAGCCTGGCTGATCTCGTGCTCTACACCTATCTCAAAGATCTCTTCCAGGGGGGGCAATTCCCACGACGGCTCATCATTCTGCCCGCCGATGATCCGTGGCTGCAAGGTGAATTCGCTCCGCGGATCCGCTGCGGCGACCTGCGGTCGAACAGGCAGCGCAGGTTTTGCGACGGGCGAACCGCCTGTGTGTCCATTTGCGCGCGGTTCTACCGGGATCTCGGGCGGCAGTGGGAGCGCATCCATTCCGGCAGGCAACAGCTCATCCGCGCGCGCGGAACCGTCGGCAGACGCCAGACGAAAGCGGATCCGATACCAGTCGTGCAGCACCTTCCAGGCATTCGCCAGCCCGGTCCCGATCTCTGCCGGCGATAGCTCCAACAAAATGCTCAGACACACGAAAGACAACAGAAGGATGACCACATACGCCCCGATCAACCCAACGGCCGATACGAGTAAGGAACTGAGCACCGTCCCAGCATATCCTCCTGCGCCAATCTCGATGAAACCCCAATTCGCGAGTTGCACCGCTTCAGAAGGCGACATCAGGCCGAGCAGAGTCAAAAACAGCAAACAGAAGACCACCAGTGCCGCCAATTTCCCGGCATCGACACCGAGGTCGCGGCCGAGAGCTTCCAACAGGAAAGCGATACCCAACGCGCCGAGGATGAACGGGGCAAGGTACATGCCCAGGCCCAGGCCCACCCACAGGAACGCCATCCAGCTTTCGGTGACGGCGCCTCTTCGCGTGGGAATGATACTCAAGAGAGTGACCACCGCCAGCAGAATAAGCGCCACGCCGATCAGTTCCCGCCAATGCGTGAATTCAAACGTTCTTGTCTTTCTTGCTGAGGACCCACGTCTCTTCGCCACTCTGATACTCCCACATCATGCGGAACCCGATAGAACATCTGTGCAAGTATTATAGCACAAGTAAGCTCATTTTGAAAAGCGTGCTACGGGGCTGAAGCCCCATGCTCAGGATGCGAAGTCCTGCGGACTGCTTCAACCTGTCCGCGGCGGTTGCACGTGGGCCAATCTCCGCACACACATTGCATGTTCCCCACAGCCCGTTCAGGTGGACCGCTGCGCAGCCGGAGCGCGTCCAAGATTGGCACAGTCTGGCCTGCCAAGAAGAGGTCATGCGTTTGAAGCTCGCAGGCACGTTTTCAACGTGATAAGTTACTGATCAGCGGTTTCCCGGAGACTTCGGACGCACCCACACAAGGCCGCTGCAATCGGAGGACGGGATCCTGCTATTTGCTGTCACCGTTTCGCGTTCAAAACGTGCCGTTGCGCGAGAAAACACCCCGTTCGACGGCAAGCTGCATGGCGTCGTGCACGTCCACGATCCACGGACCTGCGTCGGAGAGCACGACTTCCCCTTCATCCTGCGGTCCGAGAGGGACCTCACGCTCACCATCAAGGGCCAAGACGCACGGACCATTACCGACAGAGATCCGCTCTCCTATCGCCAGCGGCAAGCTGGATTCGATGCCCACGGTGACGATGACGCCGGGCGCAAGTGGCGCCATAACCTGTAGCGCAGCCGTTGGATTCAACGTAATCGACAATCCGCCCGGGTCGCGCGGGCTGATCGGGTGGAAAAAGCCGACCAGCGCGGACATACCGGTGGTTTCCGGTTTCCCGCGCGTGACGATGACTTGGCGCAGGCTGTCAGGGTCCCAGACAGCTCTGGTACCGACGCTGGTTGTCCCGCCCACTACCGCGACATCCACGAGCGCCATATCGACCCACTTCCCATTCTTGAACACCTCCAACCGCTTACTCCGGAACGCGACAGCATCGCGTGCGTCGGGAAACTTCGCCACAAACCCGGCAGCCAGGCCCGCGATCGTCCCTTCGATCATGTAGGGCAACACATTGTTCGTTCCGGTGGATACGGGAACGATCGGGACCTCGCCCGCACCTTTGGCGACAACCCGGTTGGTGCCATCACCGCCCAGGGTCACAAAGCAGCCTACACCCTTATCCCGCATGATCGCCGCCGCCTGCGCCGAATCGTTCGAATCGTTATCGATGCGCATTTCGAGGATGGTCACCTTCGCGGCGATGTGTTTGTGAGCGTGGCCGAGACCGTCCACAGCATGCCAGGCGATTCCAAACACATCGGGCATGATGTAAATCCGCTCGATGTCCGAACGATCCAGCCCCACCAGGATACGCCGGACGATGTTGATTTTTTCCTGATTACCAAAGACTGAGCCCAGTGCCACCAGGCGGCGAATGTCCTTGCCCGATGCCGGGTTTGCGATGATGCCGACAGAAGCCATTTCTATCCTTCCTCCACTACGACCGGAATGATCATCGGACGGCGTTTGGTTTCGTCGCGGAAATACTTCGCAACTGTGCCCACAACAATGTCCGATACTTGCTGTTTGGAGAGCGTTCCCTGAATACCAAACATGGTTCTGACCTCATCGACGATCACCTGCTTTGCTCCCTCCATGAGCTCTTCCGCCGCTTTTTGATACACGAACCCACGGGAGACCAATTGCGGTTTTCCAATCAAGGCGCCGGCCTTCAGATTGACCTGGACGACGACGACCACAAAACCATCACGCGCCAGAGCGTCGCGGTCACGAAGCACGGCTGGTCCGATATCCCCCACGCCACCGCCATCGACGAAGACATACCCACCGGGGATACGCTCGGCGAGATGCGCTTCTCCATGCTCGAACTCAACGACCTGCCCGTTCTCGACGACAAAAATATGATCGGCAGGAATCCCCATTTCGCGCGCCAACTGGGCGTGGCGGTGTAATTGACGCAGCTCACCGTGAATGGGCACGAAATAGCGGGGCTTGAGCAAATCCAAGAGCAACTTCTGTTCTTCCTGGCTGGCATGGCCCGACACGTGCACCCTGGCAATGTCACTGTAGACCACATTGGCCCCCCGCTGGAACAGACGATTGATCGTCCGGTAGACCAGTTCCTCGTTGCCGGGGATGGCCTGCGCCGAAATGATGACCGTATCGCCCGGCACGATCTGCACCGATTTCGAACCGGAATACTCGCCACGCGCCATGCGCGCGAGTGCGGAGCTCGGCTCGCCCTGACTGCCGGTCGCGACGATAACAATCTCGTCAGGCGCGTGATCTTCCAACTCACTTACCTTGATCAGCACGCGTTTCGGGATGTCCAGATATCCCAGTTCCTCGGCCATCCGGACGTTGTCCTGCATACTGCGTCCCACGATAGCGACACGCCGGTTGTTGCGCACCGCACAGTTGATCACCTGCTGTATGCGAGAAATCAGCGATGCAAAGGTAGCGACAATCACTCGACCCGGCGCTTCGCGGAATACCTCATCGAACGCATCTTCGATCACGCGTTCCGATGGGGTGAACCCTGGTGATTCCGTGTTGGTGCTGTCGGCCATCAGCACCAGTACGCCATCACCGCCCAACTGCGCCAACTTGGCGAAATCGGTCGTAACCCCACTGACCGGAGTGTGATCGAATTTGAAATCTCCCGAGTGAACGATCAAGCCGGCGGGAGTATGAATCGCCAGACCAAGGCCATCCGGGATGCTGTGGTTGACCTGGAAAAACTCGACAACGAACGGGTCAAGCTCGACGGCATCGCCCGATTGCACGGTGTGATACACGACCTCTTCCTTGAGCTTGGCGCGTTTCAGCTTAACTTCCACCAAGCCGCGCGTCAACTTGCTGGCGTAGATGGGAGCCGAGACGTCTTTCAGCAGATAGGGCAACGCTCCGGTATGATCCTCATGCCCATGTGTAACGATAATCGCACGGACGCGATCCTGTTTATCCAGCAGATAAGCAAAGTCAGGGATAACGAGGTCGATACCCAGCATATCGTTTTCAGGGAACATCACGCCGGCATCGATGACCAGGATGTCGTCACCATATTCGATCGCCATCATGTTCTTACCGACCTCACCCAGGCCGCCCAGAGGGATGATTCTCAATACATCTGCCATACATCTCTCCTTGTTTCTTCTAACAAAAACCCCGGCGAAAACATTCACCGGGGCTCATGCGCAATGTGCCTTGAGACTCAACCTAGAGCTTTTTTACCTCAACAGCGCGAGGCCCTGTCGAAGATACATACAACGCGAACTCCACCTTGTCACCAACCCCCAGCATGCGATACGGATCATCCACAATGGATTCGTAATGTACGAACACCGGCTCTGCCAGCTCGTCAGTCCTGATATAACCAAACCCTTTTGCCAAGTCAAAAGACTTGACAGTGCCAGTCAATTTCCGTTCCACCACAATGTTCTGCCCCCTCACATCAGCCACATGGCTGGACAGATCAATACTTGAATGGTTGGAAGGTTGCTCACACAGAACCGCACGCCCTCCCGTTAGCCGCACAGCCCAACAGGCAATGGTCTGCACAACACATCACGCTGACCACCAACACTTTTTTACCACAGATTGGTAAGCCTGTCAAACAGAAGTTCCGGACGCCCTCGGGTATGAGCCTTTATCAAGAACACCGGGCAGTCAAATCTAGCCGCACCAACAGGTCTGCTGCACACGAGATCGAACGCAAGCTATACGAGAAAGGAGGGAGCTCACCACTCCCTCCTCAGAAACATTCACAGCAACTCTACGATCAATGTGGCG
>CAZPTF010000149.1:7368-9544 GCA_964589015.1 uncultured Anaerolineae bacterium | reverse complement strand
GCGCGATTGCGCTGGTGGGCTTCGCTGTGTGGGGGCTCATCATGGTGGTTCCCATGTCGGGCGGCGAAGCGTGGATGCGGCTGCGCGGTCTTCTCGCGCGGGCCGGCGCTGTACTTAGAGCGCTGTTTTCCCGGCTCGCCGCGGTTTTTGCCACCGAGAAGCATGAAGGCGTGGAACACGTTGTGCTGCCGGTGACCAGGCATTTCCCGGCGACTGGGAAGAAGACGACGAAGAAGGGAATAGAGGACGTGCCGATCAACGTGGCGCTGTCGAAGAAGAAATCGCCTGCGCAGGTCAGCGAACCGACCTTGAAGGCTCGAAAAGAGGGCAGACTGCCCGGCCTGGAGATTCTGGATAAAGCGGCGGTTCAGGCGTTGGAGGAGAGTGAGGTGCGGCGCAACGCCAGGGTCATCGAGGAGACTCTGGACGGCTTCGGGTTGCCTGTCAGGGTAGTCGAGATCAACCGCGGGCCGACGGTGACGCAGTACGGTGTGGAGCCGGGTCTGATCGAACGGAGGGCGCGAAACGGGGAGGTCACGTACTCACGCGTGCGCGTGAACAAGATCAACGCGCTGGTGAACGATCTGGCCCTCGCTTTGGCTGCTTCGCCGTTGCGCATCGAAGCGCCGGTCCCGGGTAGGAGCATTGTCGGGATTGAGGTGCCGAATCGGGAGATCTCGGTGGTGTCGCTGCGTACGGTGATGGAGTCGGAGCAGTTCGCGAAGATGAAATCTCCGCTCAAGATAGCATTGGGCCAGGACATTTCGGGACATCCGCTGACGGCCGATCTGGCGGCAATGCCGCACCTGCTGATCGCGGGTGCTACGGGCTCGGGCAAGAGCGTCTGCATCAACTCGATCATCTGCGGACTGTTGTTCAACAATACCCCGCAGCAATTGCGCTTGTTGTTGATTGATCCTAAAATGGTGGAGTTGACCGGCTACAACGGCATCCCCCATCTGCTGGCCCCGGTCGTGATCGAAACCGATCAGGTGGTTGGGGCCCTGACGTGGGTCACCAGGCTCATGGAGGAACGGTACCGTCTGTTCTCGCAACACCACGTGCGCAACATCAAGGAATACAATCGGAAAATCGCCAACAGGGCAGATGTCGATGATTTGCCGTACCTGGTGGTGATTATCGACGAATTGGCAGATTTGATGATGGCGGCTCCCACCGAGGTTGAGTGGGCCATCTGCCGCATCGCACAGATGGCGCGGGCGACTGGCATCCACCTGGTCCTGGCGACGCAACGGCCCAGTGTGGACGTCGTGACTGGCTTGATTAAGGCGAACTTCCCCGCACGTATCTCCTTTGCAGTGACATCGCAGGTGGACTCGCGGGTGATCATCGATGGTAGCGGCGCGGAGACATTGCTTGGTCGGGGGGATATGCTATTTATCCCACCGGATTCCCCGCGCGCGATTCGTGTGCAGGGTTGTTATGTTTCTGATCGCGAAATAACCAAACTGGTGGACTTCTGGGGCAGATCATATCTATCTGATGCTGCGGATGAGGGCAGCCAACCCTACCCGTGGAGCGGGTTGCTCAAGGATGATGACCTTGACGAGTTGTTCGACAAGGCTGTCGAGTTGGTGCGGAAAAATGGCAAAGCATCCGCTTCATTTCTGCAGAGGCGCTTGCGGATTGGTTACCCACGCGCCGCCCGGCTCATGGACCAGTTGGAGGATGAAGGAATCATCGAAGAAGTCGAAAACGGCGGGCGCCATCGCCAGATGGCGGACATCGACACTCCCCCGTGGGAAGCGGAAACAGAACAGGATTGGGACTCTGAAGCAACACACTAACGAAGGTGACGAAAGGGGCGTAGGAGAAGAGGTTTATGGTAAAAAAGAAATCAAAACAAAGTTCGTCGAAGGATGTGATTGAAGCGGAGGGCACGGTTGTCGAGGCGTTGCCCAATGCGATGTTCAAGGTGCGGCTGGATTCCGGACATGAGGTGTTGGCGCACATCTCGGGGAAAATCCGCATGTACTACATCCGTGTGTTGTTAGGTGACAGGGTCTTGGTAGAGCTATCTCCCTATGATCTGACAAGAGGACGGATCGTGTATCGCTACAAGAAGTAGAAACGCCGCGATGCCATATCCAGTTTTTGATGTTTCGAAATGCTGTCTGCTCCCGCAGGTCAGCAATTCGCTGTCTTTGGAGGAATT
>CAZPTF010000149.1:0-7358 GCA_964589015.1 uncultured Anaerolineae bacterium | reverse complement strand
TGTTGTGGGTCAGCGGTTTGCAGTCTTCGAAGGGATTCGTCGCTCGGCGTGGCTTGGGACGAGAGGGAGATGTTGTATCTTTCGCGCGGAGGGTTTTTTTAGAAGCACACGTCATTTGTGGTATAATGAGCAATCGTGCGCCATGCGTGGGCGCGATCGCTAAGTCGAAAGAGGAAAGCAATAACCGGAAGTAGAGGGGGTGTCTGAGAATGTCGGGGCATTCTAAGTGGTCGACTATCAAGAGAAAGAAAGGCGCTGCTGATGCCAAGCGGGGTCAACTTTTCACCAAAATTGCGAAAGAAATCGCCATCGCTGCTCGTGAGGGAGGTCCTGACCCCGAATCCAACTTCAAGTTGAGGTTGGTGATAGACAAGGCCAAGACAAACAATATGCCGAAGGAGAACATCGAGCGGGCGATCCGGAGGGGCGCTGGTCTCGATAAGAGTGAGTCCCTGGAACAGATCACTTACGAGGGGTACGGGCCCGGAGGTGTCGCGGTGCTTGTCCAGGTCGTGACCGACAACAAGAACCGTGCTGTTGCCGAGGTCAGACGTTACTTCACCAAGCACGGTGGCAACTTGGGAGAGAATGGTTGTGTCTCCTGGTTGTTCACACCTAAAGGGGTGATCTCTCTATCGACAGAAGGTCAGGATCCGGACAAATTATTCGAAATGGCCGTGGAGAGCGGTGCCGAAGACGTCCAGATTGATGAGACTATCGATGTCTATACCGCTTCCGAGGACTTCGAGGCGGTGCGTGTCAGTCTCGAAAAGGCGGGTGTGCGGATGGAATCGGCTGGCCTATCGATGATTCCGAGTACGTGGGCAGAGGTAGACGAAAAAACCACTCTGCAAGCGATGAAGTTGATCGAAGATCTGGAAGACCTGGATGATGTTCAGAACGTCTATTCCAATCTCTACATTTCCGATGACCTGCTAGAGAAATACGAGGCAGCTTGAATGCTCGTTCTCGGCGTTGATCCGGGGCTGGCAACAACCGGGTATGGACTGGTAGCGGAACAACGGCAAAACCTATCTCTCGTCGATTTTGGCGTAATCGAAACGCCGGCGAACCTCCCCTTGGATAAGCGTCTCCAGCAGTTGTATCACGAGCTGTGTTCACTGGTGGCAGGTTTCGATCTCGAAGCTGTTGCCATCGAAGATCTCTTTTTCAGTCGCAACGTGCGTACGGCTATGGCGGTGGGGCATGCCCGCGGTGTCGTGCTGCTGGCCGCCGCCGAGGCGAATCTGCCGGTATTCGAATACACACCGTTACAGGTCAAAGATGCCGTGGTCGGTTATGGGCGCGCGACTAAGTCGCAGGTGCAGGAAATGGTCCGTTTGCTACTCGGGATGGAGTGCATTCCACGCCCTGACGACGCAGCCGATGCGATTGCAATTGCGATCTGCCATCTGCACTCGAGTCAATTTGCATCTTTGTTGGGCGGATGACCTGTATTGCGGTGGGCGTGACATACATTCCGTTTGTGACTGACATGGTGGAGTACCATCAGGATGATAGCCAGCCTGCGAGGACAATTCATCGGCAAAGGTAAGGATTCCGCGGTTATCGAAGTGAATGGCGTCGGTTTCCAGGTCATTGTTCCGCGCCGGTTGCTCGCGGAATGGGAAACGCCGGGCATGCAGGTGCAAGTCCACACGTATTTGCACGTACGAGAAAATGAGTTGACTCTTTATGGATTCAGCACAGAAGAGGAGTTGCGCCTCTTCAAACTGCTGCTGAGTGTCTCCGGTGTCGGCCCGAAAGCCGCGATCTCCATTCTGTCGGAGCTGCCTCCGGAGGCATTGCAGCAAGCATTCGTCTCGGAAGATGTGACCGCGTTCGCCCGTGTGCCCGGAATTGGTCCCAAGACGGCAAAAAAGATCATCTTTGATCTCAGGGACAAGTTCCCAGTCGATGGGCTGGGTAACATCGTCGTCGCGCGCGAGCGCGTCTGGGAAAGCGAACTGATTGCTGCATTGCTCGCATTGGGTTATAATCAGAACGAAGCGCGCTCGGCTATTGTCTCTCTCCCATCCGGGGAGCTGAGTTTTGAGGAACGGTTGCGGTTGGCCTTGCGGTATTTTGCGAAGTAGGGGCTTGGAGTCCCTATACGCCGTGGAGATGAAGGATCATGGTTGAAGAACAGAGAATCCTGATCGTGGACGATGAACAGGGGATGCGCGATAGTCTGACCTTTATGCTTGAGAGCGAAGGTTTCATCAATGTCCAGACATCTCCCAATGGTGAAGCTGCTCTGGAAAAACTGGATGGGCAACCCTATGCAGTGATCGTGACAGACTTGGAAATGCCACGCATGAATGGTTATGCGCTGATGCAGGAAATCCAGCGTCGCTGGCCGGACACGATTGTCATCGCCATCACCGGTTACGGTTCCACGGAGTCAGCGACAGAGTGCCTGCGGCGCGGTGCCTTCGATTACATCACCAAACCGTTCAACGTAGATGTTATTCTTGCCGTCATCCGCCGTGCTGTGGACCGATTTCGTTTGGAGATGGAGGCACGTGTCCGTACCGAACAGCTGGCGGTCATGGCGGAGACGACACGGATTATCAACTCCAGCCTCAACATTCAGGACGTGTATGGTCGTTTTGCAGCCGAAGTAAAGCGGCTTCTTGAATTCGACATCATCAGCATTGCTTTGTTCGATGAGGCACGAAAGCATCTTCGTATCGTGGCGGCAACCGTTCCCGAAAGCAGTCTCTGGCAGGTGGGCGATACGGTTCCGATCGAGAACACGTGTCTGGGTATCGTTGCGACGCACGGCGGGGAGTATCAGCAAAGCGATCTCGGCTTGGCGGAGCGGCTCGTGGATGAGGATATGTTGTACAGGTCCGGAATCCACTCTATCATTGTCCTGCCTCTTGTCGTCGAGAGCAGAGTCATCGGCGCCTTCATGATCGGTAGCAATTCACCGGCTGTGTACGATGAGGCGCAAATGGCCATTGCAAAACAGGTGAGTGGGCTTGTGGCAACCGCGGCAAACAACATGCTGCTGTATGAGCAACTGCAATCTCAACTGGGCCGTCTGCGCCGGACGCAGTCTCAGTTGGTCAGGTCCGCTCGTCTGGCGGCAGTCGGTGAATTAGCCGATGGAGTTGCTCACGAGATCAACAACCCGTTGTCTGTCGTGTTGGGCGTGGTGCAGTTGTTGCTCCGGCAACCGGATCTGCCAGGCGGTGTCCTCGAAGATCTTGAGAAGATCTCCGTCAGTGCCAACCGGATTGCCTCCATCACGCGTACGTTTATCGAGTTCGCGAAGCCGGCCACGGCGGGCAAGTTATTTCCCCTCCAGATCACCGATGTGTTCGAATCTGCGCTTCTCCTGGTGCAGAGCCAATTCAGCGACATGACCGATTCCATCCAGATGAAGCGTGTGCTTGAACCTGACCTCCCTCTCGTCATGGGGAACGAAGGGCAATTGCGGCGCGCTTTTGTCGCGATCATTCGCAATTCGTTCGAAGCGATGGCCAAAGCACAGAGCCACCAACCGGACCGGACGCACGAGCTTACGCTCATCGTCCGGTCTTATGCCGAGGATGAGCTGCGATTTCTCGATGTCACTATTCAAGACACCGGGATCGGCATTGCGGAGAATCATCTGAATCGCATCTTCGAACCGGGCTTCACCACGAAAATCGAAAAAGGCACGGTGCGGGGACTTGGGATGGGCCTCTTCTCTGCTTACGGTATCATCGATACCCATGGAGGGAGCATCAACGTTGAAAGCGAGGTCGGACGGGGCACCAAGGTGACGGTTACCCTGTCCACGCTGTAATGGGTTCAGGCGTACTTGTTTGGGTGCTGGCAGGACAGATGATTAGGAACTTGCCATGATGGGGCAGAGCCTGGTCGGTGAGGAGCCCAAATCATACCGCATTCTGGTCGTGGATGACGAGGTACCGAATCTGGAATTGCTGAAAGCCCAGTTGACGCGTGCTGGTTATATCGTTGAAATGGCACAGAGCGGTCACGAGGCAATGGAGAAGGTGCAGCAGCAGATTCCAGACTTGATTCTCCTCGATGTTGTGATGCCAAAGGTCGATGGGTTCGAAGTCTGCAGTTTGCTCAAAAGCGATGTTCAGACCCGCCTGGTCCCCGTGGTCATGATCACCGGGTTGGAAGACAAGCAATACAAGATTCGGTCTCTGGAAGTCGGTGCGGACGACTTTCTCAAGAAACCGTTCGATCTCTATGAGCTTCTGGCGCGCGTGCGTTCTCTGCTGCGCATCAAAGCGCTGCACGACAGACTCGAGAAGCAGAACGCCCTCCTACACAACGTGTTGACTCGCTATATGGCAGAGGATTTGACCCATCACATCCTGCATGACCCTGAGAAATACCTTAAGCTGGGAGGGGAAAGCCGCGTTGTGACCGTGCTTTTTGCAGACATCCGCGGATTCACCCGTTTCTCCGAACGTTATGCGCCCACCGAGGTCGTGGAAGTGCTGAATCTGATCTTTTCCGAACTGACCAAGGTCGTATTCGAATTTGACGGCACGTTCGACAAGTACCTGGGCGATGCCATCATGGCTTTTTTTGGTGCGCCGGTTTCTCATGACGATGATGCATTTCGTGCTGTCCGTGCAGCCATAGCGATGCAGCGTGTTTTCCAGAAAATCATCGAACAAGATGTCCACGTTGGGATTCGCGATCTCGGACTCGGAATTGGTATCAACACTGGGGAAGCGATTGTCGGCAATGTGGGTTCCGAAAAGGTTATGGACTACACGGTCATTGGAGACACCGCCAACGTCGCCAGCCGGCTGCAAGAGGTCGCGGTCAAGGGGCAGATCATTCTCGGGCAGGTGACCTACGAAGCCGTGAAAGAGCACGTGGAGGCTGTCGAACAGTTGCAGCAGTACATCGAAGGGCGGGACGATCCAATCATCTATTACGATCTAAAAAAGCTGGTCAATGCTGCGGAGTTCGGCTGAATCTGGGTGGATGCAGGAGGAATTTTTCGAGAGACTCGGGTCGGTGTACATGTACATCGATTTTTTTGTTGACATTTTGCCCGTTCCTGTGATATAATGCTGATATATCACAGCGTTGCGCTTGAGGTGCAGATGAGAGCGACATCAGGGAGTTCGTTAACGGAACGGGTTTGCCAGGAACTGAGGCATGATATCCTGTCCGGAGTTTATAACCCCGGGGAGAAACTGGACGTAAGTAAACTGGCTGACCAATACAGCGTCAGCAGAACTCCGCTACGAGAT
Source organism: uncultured Anaerolineae bacterium (assembly GCA_964589015.1). Taxonomy (GTDB): domain Bacteria; phylum Chloroflexota; class Anaerolineae; order DAOTYC01; family DAOTYC01; genus CAZPTF01. The sequence continues at coordinate 2,118 of CAZPTF010000149.1, read as the reverse complement.
GCACTCAATCAACTGCAGCGTGAGGGGTTCGTCGAAGTCGTACCCCGCGTTGGCTATTTTATCTCGCGCATCACTATCAAAGATATCGAAGACATATTTCAACTACGGCTCATTCTGGAAGCCGCTTCTGCTGAGCTGGCTACCGATACCATTTCAGATGATGAGTTGAGCTATCTTGAAAAGCTGACCTGTCGCTACATTGCCGGTGATCTCCAGAGCTATAAGGACTTCCTCGCCGAAAATCGGGATTTCCACTATCACGTCGCATTGGCGACGGGCAACCAACGGTTGGCCGAAGTAGTCGACAACTTGCTCACACAGATGCAGCGTTTGTTGTTGCAACGGTTGGATTTGCGAGAAAACGCGGACGAAATGTTGGCGGAACACCAGCGGTTGTTGGAGGCTTTTCGTGCGCGTGATGCACGCTTGGCACGAGTGGTTATGCAGGAAGCGCTGCAGAACGCGCGGGATGCGGTCATGCAATCGATATTGAACAGAGGCAAGGATTTGCCTTTGTAGAGGCAATCTTTCAGTATTGCACCGAAGCTGTTCGTGAGCAGCAGAGACAGAAAGGAGAAAGCAGGAAGTGTCTACCGATAAACTGGCATTCATCGATCAGGAACTGACTGAGTTGGAGGAGCAGGGACTGCGCATCAATTTCAGAACCATGGGATCGCCGGCCGATGGCTGGATGGTTGTGGATGGTCAGCGTGTCCTCAATTTCTGCACCAACAATTATCTGGGACTGGCGAACGATCCAAGATTGAAAGAGGCCGCAAAGCGTGCAGTGGATGAGTGGGGGGTCGGGCCCGCCGCCGTCCGTACGATTGCCGGCACACAAGGGATACATCGTGAGCTCGAACGACGCCTGGCGGCCTTCAAGGGTGTGGAGGATGCGTTGTACGTGCAGAGCGGTTTCTGTGCCAATCAGGCAGCCATTCCGCCTTTGGTGGGGCCAGAAGATGTCATTTTCTCCGACCGGCTCAACCACGCCTCAATCATCGATGGTGCGCGTCTTTCCCGAGCCAAAATCATCGTTTACGAGCATTGTGATCCCACGGATGCGGAAGAGAAAATCAAAGAGCACTTACCGAACTACCGCCGGGGCTTGCTCGTGACAGACGGGGTGTTCAGCATGGATGGCGACATCGCGCCCTTGGATAAGTTGTTTGAGATCACGGAGCGTCACGGGCTGATCTCAATGGTGGATGACGCGCACGGTGAGGGCGTGTTGGGCGGAGGCCGCGGTATCGTCCATCACTTCGGGTTGCACGGTCTGTTCGATGTGGAGATCGGCACGCTTTCCAAGGCGTTCGGCGTGGTTGGCGGTGTCATTGCCGGCAAGAAGCTCATCGTCGACTACATCCGGCAGAAAGCCCGCCCCTTCCTGTTCTCCAGCGCAGTGACTGCCGCCGACACCGCCGCCTGTCTCGCCGCAGTGGATGTGCTCGAATCGAGCACGGAGCTCGTGGACCGGCTGTGGAGCAATGCGACCTATTTCAAAGACGGGATGAAGAAGCTGGGCTTTGACACCGGCATCACCACGACGCCGATCGTTCCGGTGATGCTCGGTGAGGCCCCGCTGGCGAAGCAGTTCTCGCGGCGGCTGTTCGAAGAGGGGATCTTTGCGATGGCACTGGGTTTCCCCACCGTGCCAAAGGGCAAGGCACGCATCAGAGTGATGAACACGGCGGCTCATACCCCCGCAGACCTGGACGCCGGCCTGGCGGCTTTCGAAAAGGTGGGGAAGGAGCTGGGCGTGATCGCCTAGAAGTCCAGCCGAAAAACGAGTTGTGCCGGCGATGCCTGGGATCCGGCCCCATGTGGGTGGAATGCGCATGGCTGCGGTAATTGGCGTGTGACGGTGCTGGCGACCGCCGGTATCCCGCTACTCGGAACGGTTCGCGCACACCCGCACGGCGCTGAAGTCGCTGCGCTATGCGCCTGCGCCCGCTTCAGCGGGCCTCCGCGCTGGATGACACGGTCCCCGCCACGATGCAGTGGACCCAGGGACGCACGGCAAAGCCGGATTCATCCGGCGCCACTCAATAGACCGGCGATTCATCGCCGGTCGAGCCTCAATTGCGCCGGTTTGGTGCGCTACGAACCTCTGCCGGG
>CAZPTF010000148.1:4948-9548 GCA_964589015.1 uncultured Anaerolineae bacterium | reverse complement strand
ATTGGATGGGTGATATAGACCTTCAACCTACTGCGCCAATTCTATCACTATTTGTCATATAACTGCAAATACTTGTCTCGAAGAAGCAACGATAAGCGACGGGATCAAGGTCTCCGCTCTCGTCTGGTTGCCCGACTACTTCCACAATGTCAGACCACTATCGAGTCCCACAATGGCGTCCATGGCATAGACCCAGCAAGCCTCCTCAGGCACTGAACAATCAGCACCTGAGAGGGCTTCTCAGTTTCACGCAGCGGTCTCCGACCGGCCAGGCTTCCCGTATTTCTGCTACGGCTGCGACAGCGCGAGCAGCGCGTCGACCTGGTAGCCGGAGGCCGCCGCCGCGGCGTGGAGCCGCGCGACGATGTCGTAGCAGGCGTAGATGCGCTTGACGAGCGCGTCGGCGGCTGCGGGGGCGGGCTCGGCCAGGATTTCGACCGTGGCGACGAGCAGCATATCGTGCAGCAGCTCGTCGAACGATTCCTTGTTGAACCAGAGCACGTCAGCGAAGCGGTTGACGCCGATGAACTGCTGTACATCGCGGCTCTGCAGCCAGGCGCTGAGCGCCTGATGCGCGCGCGCTTGCCCCGTCCCACGGGTATTCGCCCAGTGACTGAACGATGTCATGCACGCAATCGCCGCGACCGCCCGCGCCGCTGCCGGCGCATCCAGCTCGAACTGCTGCAAAGTGTCAGCAAGGACCTTGCCCAGCAGCCACTCGTCGATCCACGCGCGGCTCCGCTCTTCGTAACCGCTCTCGTCGACGACCTGACCCAGCGCATGGGTAAACGCCCAGCCCAATAGCGTGCCCCATACCGCCGGGCGGCCGGCCAAAATCGCCTGCACGTGTTCGAGGGCCTCACGATACTGCGCGGGGTCGGTCTTCGCTACGCGGGCGGACAGCCCGGGCAGCCGCAAGACCACCTCGAGTGTGCGCTGTATCGTGCCGGCAGCGAGCGTCACGTCGACGGCGTCCGCCTCGTGCTGCACGATCGCCTGCAACAGCGCGTCGACGCGGCGGGTCACCTCGTCCGACAGCTCCGCATCGATCCGGCCAGCCGGGTCATCCGTCCGTGCGTCCAGCAGACGCCGGAACATCGCCGGGTTCACCAACGCGCGGTACGGCTCCAGAATCGGCCGGTAGAGCATCTCGCGCAGCTCCGCTTCAACGCTGGCGACGCCCCGCCCGCCCAGGTAGGCCACGAGGGCGGCGTAGTGCTGTTGCGCATTGTCACGCACCTCACGGAAATCGAGGAATACGTGAGATTTGTAGGCGCCCAGCTCGACGTACAGCCCGCGCTCGAACAACTCCTTGCTGCTGCGGATGAACTCCAGGTTGCTCACGTGATCGCGGAAGATGCAGAAGTAGTCCGCTTCGTTGTGCAGCGCCAGACCCTGCCCGAGCACCTCTTGCACCAGGGTTCGGTCCTGACTGAGGCCATCCCTCTGCGAGTAGGCAGCCGACCGGTGGATCCAGCCCTTGGCTGTCGCGAACTTGTTGTGGTAGATGACCAGTGAGCGCCGCTCACCGGCCTGATTCGAGTACGCGAACACGTCCTCGTTGACGTGCCCTTCCGCCGTGAAGAAATCGTACAACAGGAAACGTCCCACGTCGGCGAAGAGATAGCGCTCGTGCAGCAACGGCGCGATCTCGCGCTCGTGCCGCTCGACCATGTGCGGGTCCGGTTGCTCGGCCCACTGCGCACGGTGGAACTCCATGCCGTATTTCTCGGTCAACCCTTCGATCTGTCCGTGCCCGAACATCGGGAGTCCGGGCAACGTCGCCATCATCGTGCAGATGCCGAAGTACTTATCGTCCTTGCCGAACTGGTCCACCGCCGTCCGTTCATCCGGGTTGTTCATGAAGTTGACGTAGCGCTTCATGATCTCGGGTTCGAACTCCAACGTATTCTTGAGCACCGAGCGGTACTTGGCATTCTCTTCGTCGCGCAGCATGTTCATGAACGCGCTGTTGTACACGCGATGCATGCCGAGCGTGCGCACGAAATAGCCCTCCATCAGCCAGAACGCTTCCGCCAACAGCAGCGTGTCCGGCATTTCCTGCGCAACCCGATCGACCACTTCACGCCAGAACTCGTTGGGCATTGCCCGGTCGAATTTCGCCTTGCTCAGTCCGAATTCCGCGCGCGTGGGGATATCCCCGCCGGTGCCCGGCTGTGGAAACCACAGCCGCTGAAAATGCCGCTTCGCCAGCGTCATCGCCGCGTCGAAACGGATGATCGGGAATTGCCGCGCGACGTGGAGGATCGTCTGGATCACCGCTTCGCGCACCGCCGGGTTCAGGTAATCGAGTTGCGCGGTATCGTTCCACGGCATGCTGGTGCCGTCGTTGCCGTGGTAGACGTACTTCTCGGAGCCCGTCCAATGGTCGACACGCTTGAAGACGACTGCGGCATCGCTATGATCGTAATAGTGGTCTTCCAGGTAGATCCCGACACGTCCGTCTTCCGACAGGTTGGGACCGTTGAAGGTGTAGGTCGGGTACGGGCTATAGTCCAGGCTGATGAACCAGTCGGGATGCTCGACGATCCAGCGGGAATAGATGCCGACGTGATTCGGCACCATGTCGCTGGCGAGGCGAATGCCCCGCCGCCAGGCGCGGTCTTTCAGGTCCTGTAGGGCCGCGTCGCCACCGAGATCCGCCGCGATCTGATAGTCGTACAACGAGTATGCCGAGGCGCCCGCGTCGGGATTGCCGCAGAGCTGCTTGATACGCCGCGATGCTGAACTGCGCTCCCACAGCCCGATCAGCCACAGGCCCGAGAAGCCCCAGCGCGCGAGCTGATCCAGCTCTTCGTCCGGCACTTCGTTCAGCGTCGTGATCGGGCGCTGGTATTTGTCGGAAAGCTGCCCCAGCCACACGTGGGTGTTCTTGGCGAGCAACACCAGTCGCGGCATCCAGTCGCGGTCCGGGCTGAACGCTTCCGGCTCATCGTGCGCTTGCTCCCCGAACTCGGGCACCAGCGCCGGACCTGGGCCAAAGAACACCGGCTTCTCCTCTTCGGCAATCATGTCCAGGCTACCCAGCAAGCGTACGATGAAGTCGCCCAGCAACGTGACCCACCGGCTGCGCATGTAGGCCAATTGCGCGGACAGCGAGTCCGGCGCCGCCAGTGCAGGACTGCGCAGCACGTCGATCAGATTCTGGCTGTCGGGGCCGAACGGCGGCTGAGTGTCGAAGAAGTCATGCAGGTTCGACATGATCTGCGGATAGGCCGATCGTGCTTCCAGGCTGGCATCGTCGAACAACTCCAGGAACGGCGCGAACGCCGGGTTCGCGTTCGCCAGCCACAGCATGAGCATCTCTTCGAGCACGATCTCGCGGTTTGGCGTCCCACCGGTAGCCCCTTCGAGGTAGGCAGCGGCCGGCACCTGCCCGCGGTAGACGGCCACCGTCGGGAACTCCGCAGCGAACTGGCGCAGGGCGGCGTCCGTAGCCCGCTCACCCAGGCGCTCATACATCCAACCCAGCGCCTGCCGCACCACGCCCGGGTTGACTTGCCGGCGGTAAGCGGCGACGACGTGATGCAGGATTTCGTCGATCAAACCCATTGCGTTGATCTGTCCGGCCCTCACTGCCTGTTCCGGATGGGTAAGCAGATCGCGCTGTTCGTTCATCTTCTGGGCAAACACGCGCGCGGCGTGAAAATTGGCGAACACGACGTTGCCGGTCAGCATGAAGAGCGCATCGTCGAATTGGTAGCGATCCCTGGCGTGCCGCGCCACGTGGAACTCTACTCGTGCTAAACCCGGATTGAACGCTCGCGTATGTCGATCCATCATGTTGTCCGCATTCTCCTCGCTCGTCTGCTCGTCTTGGCGCGCAGGAATTTCCCTTGATCGTCATTTTGATTATAGCACACTTCAGGTCGAATGCCCATATCGCAAGGGGCTAATAGTCCTGGATGTACCCGTGCATATCTCCATTTTGACGCCAACCCGTGTTGTGTGCTATTATTAAGTAAACATAGCCGCAACAGCCATGCGATCTATTTGTCGTTCTGGATGGTGCCGTTCTGACAACAGGGACATTTCCGCACATCAGTTGGTGCAGCACGACAGTGCCGTCGTCTGCCAAGCGTGCCGCCTGTACGGGAAGGCCTCTCACGTAGCTGTAGCTTGATGCTATAGCTGGCAGAGAAAGGGTTCCCCCAATGGACCGAATAGCTTCTCCAAAGATGGCGAGAAGGCTTTGGCGCAGCTCACTGCGGATAACTGTTCTGGTTGCCGGCCTGACAGTTGCCGTCTGCCTGGGTATAGTGGGCACCGGCGGCGATGCGGCCCTGGGTGACAGCAGACAACACGCTCTGGCGCAGGCCACCATCCTCACCCCACCAGAATTCCCAAATCCACAGACCGCACCCACAGACGCGGACGCCGGAATTGAAGTCCGGACGGCTGTAACACGCGAAGCACCCCTCCCAGTGATTGCTCTCGATCCGCGACAGTCCGCGCCAGGCGAAGTGGTCACGGTGAGAGGTGCGCACTGGCCGGCGAACGAAGAGATCCGCCTGACCCTGTCCGAGTTCCCGGAACACGAGCAGATCCTCAACGTCGATGGTGAACATTACCTCCGCAG
>CAZPTF010000148.1:0-4848 GCA_964589015.1 uncultured Anaerolineae bacterium | reverse complement strand
CCCCTTCAGCTACCCGCAAAACGGACTCTTTCTCGCTGCATCACTTGTCATCGCGCTTGGCGCAGCCGGTCTCGTCGCGCTGGCCAGCACCCGGTTCGCACAGAGGCGAACTGCGGAATCGGTCCACCGTCTGGATTCACTGGAAGCAAAACTCGATGAGCTGGCTCAACATCTGGACAGCCTCCGTGACGGAGTGCAGGAACAACTGAGTCTGGTCGATGCGACGCTTAAAGAAGCTGTGCTGAACATGAATGACAGCAAAGAACTGCTGGCCTTGAAGCTGGACAAATTCCGGCGCGAAGATGTGGCGCAGAAGCTGGAACGGCTGGAAGCGTTGGACCGGCGTCAGAGGCAGTTCTGGGACGGATTGGATGTCTTCATGGATGAGCACAGCGACCGCGCCGGCATATTGCGCGAGTTTGCAGACTTCCTGCACCAAGGCGAGGAGCCCGAGCAGACGACTGAACCGGACGAAGACAACGACTGACAGATGGAGCCTCCGCCAGGTCCATGACGGCCACGTCGCGTATCCCCGCTCCACGGCCGTCTCGTTCCCGCGCCGCCGTGTGCCAGCTCAGCAATTCGAATCCTCCCATCTTTCCGTCTACGGCTCAGTAGTAGAGCGCCCACAAACGCGCTCTGACCCGATCTCTCGTCTTGCGCTCTCAGCGCGCGCCGCCCCGGTGCCCTCCGGAGATCATCCTCGCGGCCTGCAGCGGTCCTCCTACTCCGCGTGCCCGCACTCCGGCGGTCCTCGCGTGGGCGGGAATGCTCATCCCGCGCGCACCCGTCTACTTTTGACCCAGCCCCTTCGTATCAGAGTGCAACCCAAATTCTCGGCCGCTCGGCGATTGCATCGGGTGCACGAGCCAGCCACGAAGTCACACGATGCCCACTTGTGGCGGCCCGGGTACCCGAATGATGAACCCGAAAGGCTCGCCGCAAACCAACGGGCGCGAAAGAGCGGTTTCGACCGTCTGCTAGGGCCACGACCCGGCAGCCTGTGAGACCGGGCACTCGCCCAGACGTTCGCGTGCTTGCCTGCGCGAACCTGATTCGCGGACGGCTGGTACTGGTGCTATGCTCGTGTGGCGGCGGCACGACGGTCTCGTCCGCGCCATGCTATTGGGGCAGCCACTTCCAGGTCCACACGAATATCTTCGTGGCGGTCAAGACTGTGCCAATCTTGGCCGCGTTCCGTTTGCGTGGAGACCCACGGGAACGGGCCACCAGGCCCCCGCATGGCCTGTGCGGAGATTGGCCCAGTCTGCTCCAGTGGACGTGCTCTCCAACGCATTGGTCGTGTCAAAAGCGCTACACTTGTCGCCCAAAATTCCGGCTGCACCCCACTCATACGACAGGCTTGACAAACGGGCGTTTTCGTGATATAAAGAAATCTGAAATTTCAGATATCAAATCTCACATCCCAAATCGAATAACCGACCCGCTTAGTTTGAAACAACATCCACAGGAAAAACGTGTGAGGGGGCACCTATGCAAAGCAAGCAGGATGACAACCGTTTCATTGGCTCAAGCTCTACCACCACGCTCGGGCACCTCTGGCGAAAAATCATTTCCTTTCGTGAACTCGGCATCTTGATTCCACTTGTCCTCATCTGCCTGGCAACCTACATCATCAACCCGGTATTCTTGACGGCGTTCAACATCGCTTCGGTATTGCGTGCGATATCGCTGACCGCCATCGTCGCCATCTCCATGACGTTCGTGCTGATCACCGGCGGATTGGACCTATCCATTGGCTCCATCGTGGCGCTGGCCGGTATGGCAACAGCCGGTGTACTCAAGGCATGGGAGCCCGCACTCCCCGAAGGCATCCTCATTGTCATTGCAGTCCTGATGGGTCTCGTAGCCGGGCTGCTCGTGGGCCTTTTCAACGGCTCACTGATCTCGTTCTTCAAGATTCCGCCGCTGATCGTTACACTGGGGTCCCTGTACGCGGTACGCGGCCTGGTGGAAGTCGCCACCGGCGGCGTTCCCATCTATCCCCTACCTGCCGGATTTCTGACACTCGGCCAGGGCAATTTCCTCGGCCTGCCGATACCTTTCTACGTGATGGTCGCCCTGGCGGTCATCGCACATCTCGTGCTCAACCACACGACGTACGGACGCAGCGTGTACGCGGTCGGCGGCAATGAAGAGACCGCCCGCCTGTCGGGCATCAACGTGGAACGTGTGAAACTCTCCGTGTACATGTTGAGCGGCCTGTTCAGCGCCATCGGTGGGATCCTCCTCACATCGCGCATCAGCACGCTCCAGCCGGGACAGGGCAAGGGCTGGGAGCTCACGGTGATCGCCGCTGTCATCATCGGCGGCACTAGCTTGATGGGCGGATCCGGAACGATTCTGGGGACGCTCATCGGCACAGCGATCACCGGCGTGCTGGTCAACGCGATGGTGCTGACAAAGGTCAATGCCTACTGGCAAAACGTCGTTGTTGGCCTGATTATCATCTTTGCGGTTGGAATCGACATGTTCCAACGCTCCAAACTGCTCAGCGGGGGGAAACAGTAACAGCCTGCGACGATTTCTGAGCTTCACGTATTGCGCTGACGACCGGTTGAGAGACGATTAGGCAACGGATGGATATTCCAGGAAGGGGGGACGAAGGAGGTGATACGCGGGCAGATCTCGCTCCATCTGACATAGTGGCGTATGGCTGTAAACAGTTCAACGGTAAGAACCTGGCAGCACGAATCTGAATCAAGCAATGAGAGGATTGACAAGGAGAGTAGTCAAAATGAGAAAGCACGAGAAGCATCTGTCGATGTGGATGGTTTTGCTGCTGATTGCCGCGATGTTGATCGGCACCACCGGCATAGTCGGAGCGGCAGAGCCTGTGGAGTACCCGGCCAATCTGTCTCGTCCGGACAAAGCCCTGAGCGACCTGACCTTCTATTTCGCCTCGCCACTGGTCGCCAATCCGTTCTGGGATGAAGTGCAGTCCGGATGGGAAGATGCCTGCGCATACTACGGCGTCAACTGTGAGTTCATCGGTCCGACGGTGGTAGACATCAACGAGCAACTCAAGTACTTCGAAGCAGCAATGGCGCAGGGTGTGGATGGCATCGTCACCGATCCGTTGAATCCGGCCCAATTCCAGACGATTTTCCAGCAAGCGACAGAGATGGGCATCCCGGTGGTCGCCATGGACAGCGATGCGCCCGAGTCCGCGCGCATTGCCTACTACGGCAGTGAGAATAAGGCCGCCGGCAAGCTGCTGGCTGAGACGCTGGTCACACTGACCGATGGGAACGGGAAGATCGGCATCCTGACGGGTGTGCTGGACGCGGAGAACCTCCACGAGCGCATCGCGGGCATGGAGGAAGTCTTCGCGAATCATCCGGACATGGAGATTGTGGCGATGGAAGGCGACGACTACCTGATCGACGTCGGCATTCAGAAGGTGACCGCGATGTTCCAGGCACACCCGGAGATGAACACCATCGTTGGCCTGCACTCGCAGACCCCGCAAGCCATTGGTGCCGCGCTGAAAGAACTGGGGTTGGTCGGCAAAGTCAAGGCAACCGGTTGGGATGCCTCCCCCGAAGGGATCGACTACGTGAAAGAAGGGGTTCTGGATGCGCTGTTGGTACAACGTCCTTACGACATGGGTTGGCGCAGTCTGTACGGTCTGTTGACCATTGCCGAAGGGTATCCCGAGTACGTGGCAGGTGTCAATGACACCGGGATGTCGGTAGTGACCAGGGACAACGTCGATACGTATGACCAGAAGAACGATCCCCTGGCACGGCCCGGCAAGCAGCTGGCGGACATGAGCTACTACTTCGCGTCGCCACTCGTTGCCAACCCGTTCTGGGATGATGTGCAGGCCGGCTGGGAAGACGCCTGCGCTTTCTACGGCGTTAACTGCGAGTTCGCCGGCCCGACAGTGGTCGATATCAACGAACAGCTCAAGTATTTCGAGGCTGCGATGGCACAGAATGTGGATGGGATTGTCACCGATCCGTTGAATCCGGCGCAGTTCCAGACCACATTCCAGCAGTCAACAGACATGGGCATCCCGGTAGTCGCGATGGACAGCGATGCGCCCGATTCGGCACGCGTAGCTTACTATGGTAGCGACAACACCAACGCGGGCAAGCTGCTCGCACGGACACTGGTCAAGCTGACCGCTGAGAAAGGGAAGATCGGCATTTTGACCGGTGTGTTGGATGCGGAGAACCTCCACGAACGCATCAACGGCATGGAAGAGGTCTTCGCCGAGTATCCCGAGATGGAAATCGTCGCGATGGAAGGGGATGACTATCTGATCGATGTCGGCATCCAGAAAGTCACCGCGATGTTCCAGGCACACCCCGAAATGAACACGATCGCCGGTCTCCACTCGCAGACGCCGCAGGCGGTGGGTGCCGCGCTGAAGGAGCTCGGTCTGGTTGGTAAGGTCACCGCTACCGCATGGGATGCCGCTCCCGAGGGCATCGACTACGTGAAGGAGGGTGTTCTCCAGGCATTGCTGACCCAGAAACCATACGCCATGGGTTACTGGAGTGCGAAAGCGCTGATCGCGATCTCCTCCGGGTTCAAGCAGGACGTTGTGGGCGTGCACGACACCGGCATGCTGGTGGTCGATCAGAGCAACGTCGCGCAGTTCGAGGAATGATGTGTTGATTCAGGGTGAATGGGAGAGAGCTGCATGCGCGGCTCTCTCCACCACCCAGGCGAACTGGCGCTATGCTGAACGAAGGCGACCCGCCGAACACTTCGTTCAGCATAGTGTCAATTCCTGACTGCGGGCAGCAATGCGAGTCATTCTCATGGAAAGGGTAACAGTGAGAACATGGAAAAAGGGATAGAACCACGGCTGCG
>CAZPTF010000147.1:0-9575 GCA_964589015.1 uncultured Anaerolineae bacterium | reverse complement strand
CCGGGCAAGCCATGCAACGTGTCGAACTCAGCGACGATCCGGCCGTCACCGGGCAGGCCGAACCCGACGAGCTCCAAGGGACGGCCGATCTCTCCCAGCGAATGGCTGTGAGCCGGGATCGCACCGATCTCGCGGCCGTCCTGCAACCGGAACATGAAGCCACAGCTCATCGCCGCCCAGCCTTCACCACGGTAGCGCACCCACTCGCGCATCCCGATCGGCCCATCGGGAAGCGCACCTGCGGGTACTGTAATCGTCGGAGGCGATGGTGTCGGGTCGGGAGGAGGGGCCAGCCTGCCGGTAAGAAATAGAACCGCCAGACCCACGCTGAGAGCAATGAGGGCAAACGGGACACCCAGCACGATGCCGCGGAACACAAACCTGAAATTCATCCCTCCCATATTTCTCCACTTCTACCTGCGTGTACATGGCTCCTGATGTTGCACCACGCCTCATACCGCACCTGCCGAAATTCTACCACAGATGAAACGACTTCACAACAACTGTTTTCCGTGGTATCATACGCTCGTCAACGTCCTGTCCACCCGGAACATCACCGATCCGCATAAGCAGTTGTCTGTCAAATCTCATCCAAACGAATAGAAAGCACATTCGGTAAACGCCACGAAAGGAGTAGTATCAATGTCCGATCTACAAAAGCTGTTAATTGCACTGCTGGGGCTGGGCGTCATCTCCGTGCTCGGCCTGCTGGCATTGCTCGTTCTGCTGATTTCTCTTCCCAGACACGTCAATGCGCAGCCTCCCAGCATTGTGATCATGTCTCCGGCGTCCGGGACCACGATCACTCTAGGAGAGGAGGTCAATCTCTCCATCGAGGCACGTGACGAAAAAGGAGTGAAAGAAATCGAATGCCTCGCCAACAGCCAGGCAATTGCCCAAACATCCAGCGAGAATCCTGCAGGAGATACCAGTCTAATCCTCAATGAGACCTGGAAACCCGCCGCGGCTGGGCAGTATGTCCTGGTTGCTTGGGCTGTGGACGACAAGGGAGCCACGAGCAATTCGTCTCCAGTCACAGTCGTCGTGCAGGACGAGCAACAGCCCACGCCCATCCCTTTGCAGAGTGTAACTCCGCAGCCCACCGTGATCATTGTCGTTCCCACCCCAGTCTCTCCGGAACGGCCCAAGGAGGAACAAATCGCACCCATCTGGCAGAAGCTGGCCGAGGACTGGGCTGCAGAAAACTGGCCATCCGTGATTCAGGATGTCGAACAGATCATCGCAATAGATCCCGGTTATGACGATGTGACAACCAAGCTCTACGCCGCTCACGTCAACTACGGGAATGCGCTGCTCAAACAAGGCAACACGAACGGTGCAATCCAGGAATTCAAGGCTGCACTGGCGGTGAACCCGAATGGCGCCGAGGCGTTACAGGCATTGCGCAAGCTGGAGCCCGCGCCGGTCTCGCCGACACCAACGCCAGTCCCGTCGGGGGCGGGGCCCATCGCACAGATCATCGCTCCGCCCAACAACACCCAGGTGGGTGTCGGGCAAACCATCGACATCAGCATCATCGCGCAGGGCGCCAACGGCATCAGCCGGATCGAACTGTGGGCGGATGGCGGGCAGGTCCCGTATTCGACGCTCAACAACCCGAATCCGAGTGCCCAAACCTGGAACGTATCAACGCAGTGGAAGTCCTCGGTACAGGGCAGCCACTATCTCGCGGTACGCGCCTGGGATCGGGCGCAGAAGTACGGCGATTCCGCGTTCATCTACCTGCAGGTCGTGCAGAACACGGGGAAGCCGCAGGTGTGGATCACAACGCCCAGTGACGGTACCCGTGTCCAGTTGGGACAAGTCGTGAAGATCGAAGGGACAGCGACCGATGAAGCCGGCATTATCCGCATGGAGACGTGGCTGGATGGCCGCCAGTGGAAATACGACACGAGCTCCGGCCAATCACCCATGTACTCGGCACACAAATGGCAGGCCGATTCCGTTGGCAACCACACGATCCAGATCAAGGCAATCGACACGGCCAACCAGTCTGCCAACACGAAGACGATCACGATCGTCGTCGAAGACACTTCCAATCCACATGTGAAGATCAACTCTCCCGAAAATGGCGCGAAGTTCAAGGAGAACGATCAGGTGACGGTGCAGTCGACGGCAGTCGACAACGCGGGGCTGGACCGCATCGAGTTGTACGTCAACGGGACGCTGGTCAACTCGGTCAAGAACCCCAATCCGCAGCAGACGACCTGGGTCGTACAGCAGATCTGGCAAGCGGGGCCGCCTAATACCTACGTGCTGAAGACCATCGCGTATGACACACAGAACCGTCAGGGTTCCTCCCAGACCGTCAACGTCAGCGTCGAAGGGTCGCCACCAACCCCGCCCGATATCAGCGGAACGTGGCAGGCCGAGGCCGGGGAATACCACTTCTACCTCGAGATTAAACAGAGCGGCACCGCCTTGAACGGGACGTTCATTATGGATGGGATCATGGTGCGCAACGAAGGGCCGCTGCACGACAGCACCATCGTCGCGACGCCCGACGGGAACAACCACATCACCATCCACGCGCAGGTGGGCGACACGATGGTCAACTTCGACTTCGAAGGGAGCTACTCCCCGGACATGGGCGGCCATCTCGACGGGAACTACTGGCTCTCGACGGGCGAATCCGGGCAGATCCGTTTCGGTCCGACCGGAACGATCCCGCCGGCACCTCATCCGGTGGTCGAGCCGACGCAATTCGTCCCGACTGATACGCCGACGGTGATGCAGCCGGTGCCGGAGCCGACCCAGTTCTACCCGACTGATACGCCGACGGTGATGCAGCCGGTGCCGGAGCCAACCCAGTTCTACCCGACTGATACGCCAACGGTGATGCAGCCAGTGCCGGAGCCAACCCAGTTCTACCCGACTGATACGCCGGTTCCACCCACAGCCACACCGGTGCCCCCACCGCCCACCGACACACCACCGCCACCGCCCACCGCCACGCCGGTGCCTCCGCCACCAACGGATACACCCGTGCCACCGACGCCCACGGCAACACCGACGGAGCCATTGATCGGGCCGGGTGGGCTACCACCCGTTTTAGACGACGGCAACTGAATCGGACAACGCCTGGCTCAGCGCACACCACAAACGCTCCTCCGTAAGTACGGAGGAGCGTTCTTTTCGTTCGTACGAATTGGATGATCCGCTCGAGCGATCAGGACTGGCCGGACGGCGCATCGGCGGACAGCGCGGGGACCACAACTTGGAAACGACTACCTTGGCCCAGTTGGCTTGACACTCCGATGCGGCCGCCGTGCAGGTCCACGAGTCGTCGCGTTACCAGCAAGCTGAATCCTGTCCCGCCCGCCTCCTGTACCAAAGGGTGGTCTCCCCGGAAGAACTGCTTGAACAGCTTGGACTGATCCTCCTCGGCAATCCCGATTCCACTATCGCGGATCTCGACCTCGACATAGCATCCGCTTTCCTTTGCCGATACCAGGAAATCGGAAGCGGGATATCGCACGTGAATCGAAATCGCTCCCTCATCGGGCGTGTACAGACTGGCATTGGAGAGTAGATCGTCCACGATCTGTACCATCCGGACGGGGTCAGCGCGCACCAGGGGCAGTTCCGGCGGTGGCGACCAGTCAAAGTTGATGGACTTCGACCGCATCCGCTCAATGGACCTTTGGACAGCCTCTTCGATCACAGACCTTAACGACACGATTTGGCGGTCCAGTTTGATCCTCCCCGCCTCCAGTCGAGACAAATCGAGCAACACACTCACCAAACGATCCATGCGGTATACGTTTCGACTGATCGTATCCAAAAACTGTTTCTGCGCGTCGGACATCTCGCCCAGGGTTCCGAGCCCCAGCAATTTGGCATAGCCGCTGATAGACGTCATCGGACCTTTCAGCTCATGAGCCACCAACGACACAAAGTCGGTCTTCTCTTCTGTCATGCGCTGCAGGTCAGCTTCCAGGCGGACGTTGTCGACAGCAAGCGCAACCCAAGTGCTCAAGAAACGCAAGGAGCTAACGTCCCGCTCATCGAACGTTGCTCCGCCACACTTATTGATCGCAACGATGGCGCCCGGAATGGGTTGCCCACGCAGCGGGAGCGGAGCGTACAATAGACAGCGTGGGGCCCACGGCTGGAGAGCAGCGAACACATCGTCGTAAACCACGGCCTTCACCTCGCCTTGCACGGCCTCCTCATCCAAGGTCAAGGGGCCAGGTTCACCCGCACCGTCCGTACATTCAAGCGCCTTCCCACCAACCGATCGCAGGCCCAGACCGTGATCGCCTTTTGGGAGGAAAAGAAGGACGGTCTCAGCATGCAGTACAGCGGCCAATTGCTGCGTGGTGAGATCGAGTATCTCCTGGAATACCATGCCGGCGGAGACAGCATGGGCAATACTGCTCAACGCGACCATCTCGTCGAAAGGACTTTCGCTCACTCCATCGTCCTCCTTCTATTCTTTACGTCCGAAACGCAAGCAATTGCTGAGCCAAACCAAGAGAGTGTATCAAGGCCCACAGGAGAGGCAAAGGGGGCATTGGCGAAGTGTTCACGGCACCAGTGTATCACGGGGTACGAGCCATGTCAAAAGCCACGGTATGTACGGAGATTGGCCCAGTCTGGGACAGCGAGTCCGCTCTCCTGCAAATTGGTCGTGTCCAAGGCGCTGCAGTTATCGTCAGAATCCCTGAATGTCCCCTCTCTCACGTACACTGGACATTCTCTCTGAATTACACTATACTTATCCGTGGTTTTGCGGCGGGATGGCGGGTGAGTACGGAACTGTTTGACGTGTCGCCTGCATTGTTGCACGGATGGTTTTACAGCGGCACAGAGTTGTCGCGCGGCCCACCTCGCTGCAAAGCCAGGAGATCTTTTCCGGATATCCCGCTCAGATGCAAACGAGAAACAGTATTATCGCCAATCAGGATGGATGAAAAGCAGGATAATGACAGAAGCCACATCATCGAAAATCGTCAAAGTTGACCTTCACATGCACAGTATATATTCCAAGGACAGCCTCAATTCCCTGGAAGATATCATCACCACCTGCCAGCGCAAAGGCATCGATATCCTTTGTCTGACTGATCACAACGCGATCGAAGGTGCGTTACGCCTGCGTGATATGTCTCCACTGCCGGTCATCGTTGGAGAAGAGATTGCGACGACGAAGGGCGAAATCATCGCTTATTTTCTGGAGGAATTGGTGCCTCCCGGGCTGTCACCGCAGGAAGCGATTCTGTGCGTCAGAGAGCAGGGGGGGGTTATCTCCATTCCCCATCCCCTGGATTCGATCCGCCGCGAAGCGTTGGGGCGGGATAACGTAATGACCATCATCGACCAGGTAGATGCGCTGGAAGTGTTCAACGCACGCTGTCTGCTGCCCGGCTTCAATACCGCGGCCGCCGCACTCGCCGAGGCGCATGGGCTACCCGGCACGGCGGGCAGCGACGCCCACTCACTGATCGAGATCGCCACGACCTACCTGGAAATGTCCGAATTCGGCGACCGAGACGAGTTTCTGCAGAATCTGTGGACCGCTAGAATCCACGGGAAGCGAAGTGTCCCACTGGTTCACCTCTCTTCATGGATCAGCAAGCGGGTGAAGCGCTGGCGGAACCGAAAACGTTAGACAAACATGAGGCACACGCTGAAGTGTCCTCCACTGAGGAGATAGCAAACATGAATGTGGGTATTGTTGGTGGTGGACTTACCGGATTGACCGCCGCCTATGAGTTGGCCAAGCGCGGCCACACCTGCACGATCTACGAGCGAGACGCAGAGATAGGTGGGCTGGCCGGCTCCTTCAACGTCAATGGTGTCCTGTTGGAGAAGTTCTACCACCATTTGTTCACCAGTGACACCGCGATGGCTGAGTTGATCGATGATTTGGGCCTGGGAGCAGATCTGGAATGGAAACCGACTGTCACCAGTTACTATGCCAATCGCATTTACCGCATGTCGAAGCCAATCGACGTGCTACGTTTCAAACCGCTGAACCTGATCGGACGTTTCAGGCTCGGGCTGCTCGCCATCATCCCCCGGTTCATCGCCGACTGGAAGCCACTGGAGGACATCACGGCGAAGGAATGGCTCATCAAGATGGGCGGACAGGATGTATACGATGCGGTATGGGGCCCGCTCATGCGTGGGAAGTTCGGCGCGTATGCCGACCAGGTCGCGGCGGTCTGGATCTGGAACAAGTTGAAACTACGCGGCGGCTCGCGCGGCAAAGGCCAGGCAGAAAACCTCGGCTATCTCAAGGGCGGCTTCGGACGGGCCATTCAGGCGTTTCGTGACCGGCTGCTCGAGATGGGCGTGCAGATGCGCACGAATCACCCCGTCGAGGAAATTCTCGTCGAGAACGGGCGCGTCACCGGAATCCACGCTGGCGGACAGAGCTATACGCACGATCGCATCCTGGTCACCACCGCGCCCGCACTGTTCGCGCACATGGCGCCCGGGCTGCCACAGGATTATCGCGCACGGCTCGAAAGCTTCATCTACCTGGCGAACGTCTGCCTGGTTCTGCGTCTGGACCGCAGCTTGAGCGACACGTACTGGCTGAACATCAACGATCCGACTCTGCCGTTCGTCGCGGTCGTCGAACACACGAACATGCAGCGGCCCGCCGAATATGGCGGACACCATCTCGTCTATATCTCGCGTTACGCGCCGATCGGCGACCCATACGTGCAAATGCCGACCGATCAGCTCTTCGAGACCTACCTGCCGCACCTCCGGAAGCTGTTCCCTGAGCTGCAACGCGAGTGGATACTCGATTACTGGGCATGGCGGGAGGACTACGCACAACCGGTCATCACAAAGCACTATTCCGCGCTCATACCGCCGTTCGAAACACCCATCCGTGACCTGTGGTTCTGCTCCATGGCACAGGTATACCCGGAAGATCGGGGCATGAACTACGCAATCGTGTACGCACGCAAAGCGGTAGATGCGATGCTGAACGACGTGCCGGCATAGCGAGGCAGGATTTCGGAGCCGCATGCCGGCTGTAGATGCAGGCCAGCATGTGATTTTGACGTCCACTCACCCTGTGCTATCTTTACTCAGCCGAAACCAGCACGACATGAAACGCATGTGGTCGACGAACCGCTTGGCTACGGAAATCCCTGGGATCGTGAAGAGGGCTATGACTGAGAGTGAGACAGAGACTGCGACCGAGACGCGCGCACGTACCATAGAACCACTGCCGCCGCATTACCATTGGAATTTCGGGGCTGCACTTGTACATGGCGTGTTTTTTCTCGCCTCCAACGCTTTTTCCAGTCCAACGGTCGTTCTGCCGGCCTTCGTGGCCCTGCTGACCCCCTCGCAGATTATGGTTGGGTTACCCATGTCAATTGTATTAGCCGGGCAGATTCTGCCACAGCTTTTCGTGGCTCATTTCGTCGAACAACGCGACCACAAAAAACCACTCCTGGTTGCAGCCGTCGCCATCCGAGCACTCTCGTGGGCATTGCTTGCGATGCTGACCTTCTTCTACGGTACGAGCCGGCCTGTCCTCGTATTAGCTGCGCTCATTGCGGCGCTGACGCTCTTTTCGGTAGCCGGCGGCATGGGACTCGTCGTCTATGCCGACATTATTGCCAAGGTTTTTCCCGCCAACCGCCGCGGCAGATTCTATGGAACGCGCTACCTGTTGGGCAATGTGCTGGCATTTCTGGCGGGCCTCACGGTTCGAGCAATTCTTGGCAACGAAGTCCGGTTCCCTTTCCCGCTCAGTTACGCCGTTCTGTTCTTCCTGGCATTCATCTCCCTGGCTATCGCCTTCACTGGAGTTGCATCGATTCGCGAGCCCGTGGAATCACACCAGCCCAAAGGCCGGACGTTTCTACAGTATCTGCGCAGAGCAATCAAGTTGCTCGGCGAAAACCCGAACTTCCGCCGCTTGATCGGAGTGCGGCTTTTTCTTGGAGCGAGCGTTCTGGCCTTTCCATTTTATGTCATCTACGCCCGCGAACAACTCCACGTTCCGACTTCAGCCCTGGGCATATACATCAGCGCGCAAGTAGTTGGCGAAGCAGGCGCAAACATGATCTGGGGCATGCTCGGAGATCGCTACGGGTACAAGATCGTGCTCGCATTGCTTGCCATCGTGGGCGGTGCGACACCCTTGGTCGCAATGCTCGTTCCGGCCAGCGCCGGTTGGGCTTTTGTGCTCGTCTTCGTGCTGATGGGAGCGACGCTCACCGGGGTAGAGATGTCCACGGGCAATTTCCTGCTGGAGGTCACGCCCAGCCTGGTCCGGCCCACCTGTATCGCTCTGCTCAACACCCTGACGGCTCCACTCATTCTGTTTCCTCTATTCGGAGGTTGGTTGATTCAGCGCGTTGCCTCTTTCGGGCTCATGTTCTGGATCATCGTCGCCACCAGCCTGCTCGCGTTCATTCTGGCAACAGGTCTACGTGATCCCCGTCACGATCCACAGGGTAAATGCATTGTCACTGATTGATGTAGAAGTTGACATGCCCCGTCAAAGTGGTTAAGATACAATTCTGTCGAAACTGAAAATAACATCTCAAGGAGGTAATTTGAAAATGAGAACCCAAAGGTTCCTCTATTTTGCCTTGCTGCTGGCGCTGGTGCTGCCTCCGGCCACCACGCTGGCCCTGGCACCGGAGGCCGGGACATTTTCCATAAACAATCAATCTATCCAGTTCAATGGGATGCTGTATTTCCCGGTTTTCGAACCAGCGGACCCATTGCAGCAATACAACATCGTCAAACTTGATCTGGTGAGTGGAAATCGCGAGGTCATACTGGAACGAGCCAGCCAACCGGCAGTCAGCCACGCCGGAACCGCAATCACTTACAAATCCTGGGTCCCTGACCAGCAGGTGTATGGTTTGCATGCCGCTCAGCTCGGTGACCTGGCCACGACAGATTGGCGATACAGCAATTCGATGGCCGATCAGCGGCCACAGTGGGCGCCCAACGATTCTTTCTTCTATTTCTACACCAGAAAGGAGTCCGACCGGCAGGACCGGCTGATGATTACCCAGGGTGCGCAAGCCTCGGGCATCTTCCGCCCGGACATGGATAACAAAGAGACCCTGGGCAAATCGCCGGCGGTTGTTACGGTCAACGGAGGATATGGGATCGAGTATCAGGCGTGTGAATTCTCCAATTGTGGTATCTGGCAACGCGCGATCAATGGCACGAATCCGGTTCAGATTACCGATCAGCCCTCCGACCAGGGGTTGAGCGCTTCCGCCGATGGCAGCGCCGTAGCATTCATGTCCTACGACCGTGACGGTGCCAGTGACTGGGAAGTCTACGTTATGGCAGCAGATGGAAGCAACTTGAAACGGTTGACCAACCGCCCGGGTATCGATGGTATCCCGACCTGGTCATCCGACGGGAAGTGGATCGCCTTTGTCCGTGAGCGCGACCCCGGCAGCAACCAATGGGATATCATGGCCATCCGCCCCGATGGGACCGGTGAAACCAGGTTGGCCGAACTGGGCGTCCTGAACGGGCAGGTGAAGGGGACAACGCCCGATCAGTGCCTGGGTTGGATCGAAGAGAGCATCAGTTGGACCGGGACCGGT
>CAZPTF010000146.1:0-9676 GCA_964589015.1 uncultured Anaerolineae bacterium | reverse complement strand
TGCCCAGGTTCACCGGATCGCTGGCGTCGTAGCGCTCCGTCGCGAGCAAGATCCCCTCCGCACAGTCTTCCACGTAGAGAAACTCGCGCGTCGGTGAACCATCGCCCCACACGACGATGTGATCGTCGCCACGCTCACGCGCCTCCACGCACTTGCGGATCAGCGCCGGGATGACGTGCGACGTCTTCAGATCGAAGTTGTCGCGCGGGCCGTAGAGATTCACCGGCAGCAGGAAGATGCTGTTGAAGCCATATTGCTGGCGATAGGCCTGGCTTTGCACGAGCAGCATCTTCTTGGCGAGGCCATAGGGGGCGTTGGTCTCCTCGGGATAGCCGCTCCACAGATCTTCTTCCTTGAACGGCACGGGGGTGAACTTGGGGTACGCACAGATCGTGCCGATCGCCGCGAATTTCTCCACCCCGCGCAGGCGCGCTTCCTCCATCAACTGCGCACCCATCATCAGATTGTCGTAGAAGAACTCGCCGGGACGCTCGCGATTGGCGCCGATGCCGCCGACGACCGCGGCGAGATGGATCACCACGTCCGGGCGGGCGTCGTCGTACATGCGGCGCACGTTTGCCATCTCGCGCAGGTCGTAATCCGCCTTACGCGGGACGAACACCTCGCGGCAGCCCCGCGCGCGCAGCCTCTCGACGATATACGATCCCAGGAAACCCGACCCGCCCGTCACGACGACGCGACGGTGCACCCAGAATTCGCGGGAATCGGGCCATTTTTCAGCGACATGCGCAACTGACATCACGAGGCTCCTTGCCACAAAACGATCATTCAACCGACCCCAATTACGGACAATACCCAAACATGAGCGTTTCCAACAGCGGAAGCGATACGCCTGGCGAGCCGCTCACCCCGGAAGGTCTGTCCGGTGCTGGCAACGCTCAGCGCAGCACGTGACGTGTGTCCACGCACAACTTTGCCTGCTCGCGGATGAGCCGCCAATCGTAGGCATCGTGGTCGGTCACAACGACCACACAATCGGCAGCGTGCACAGCCTGGTTCACATCAGCCACCGACACCAGGCGCATCCCATCCACAGCAAACTCCGGGACATAGGGATCGTGATAGCTGATCTCAGCCCCCTTCTGCTGCAGCAGATGGATGATATCCAGACTGGGCGATTCCCGCAGATCACTGACATTTCGCTTGTAGGTCACGCCCAGCACGAGGATACTGCTTCCTTTCACCGGTTTACCCGCCTCGTTGAGCGCATCCTGCACCTTCTCGACCCAATACGCTGGCATTCCGGTGTTGATTTCAGCCGCCAGCTCAATAAACCGTGCTGTGTACTTCAAGGTTTTCAACTTCCAGCTCAGATAGAGCGGATCTATCGGAATGCAGTGTCCACCCAATCCGGGTCCCGGCGTGAACTTCATGAAACCGAAGGGTTTCGTCGCTGCTGCATCGATCACTTCCCACGCGTCAAGCCCGAGTCGGTCGCACATCAGCAGGACCTCATTGACCAAACCGATGTTGACTGCTCGAAACGTATTCTCGAGCAGTTTCACCATCTCAGCCGCGTCGGTCGAGGACACCGGCACGATCGTCTCGATCGCCCCGCCGTACAATGCGCGGGCCACTTCCAGGCAGGCCGGGGTGATCCCGGCCATCACCTTGGGGGTGTTGACCGTCGTCCAGTCCTCGCGCCCGGGATCGATGCGCTCCGGAGAGAACGCCAGAAAGAAGTCTTCGCCCACCTGCAATGCCTGGCCATTGGCCGCCAACCGCGGCAGGATCAGCTCCCGCGTCGTCCCCGGATAGGTCGTGCTCTCCAGCACCACGACCATCCCGCGGTGCAGGTGCCTGGCGATGGCATCCGCTGCGCTCACGATGAACGAGATATCCGGATCACCGGTCTTGTTGAGAGGGGTCGGCACACAGATGCTCACCGCGTCGAGCTCGGATAGCACCGCATAATCGGTAGTCGCCGTCAGCTGGCCGCTCGCGACCAACGCGGCAACACGCTTGCCATCGATATCGGCGACGTGGCTCTCCCCTCTGCGGATACCGGCCACTTTCTGTGCGTCGACATCGATGCCGGTAACGCGATATCCCGCCGCGGCAAACGCGATCGCCAGGGGCAGGCCGACGTAGCCCAGGCCGATTATTCCGACCGCGACATCCTTGCGCGTGATTCGCTCCAGCAGCGCATGGCTGCAATCAGCTGACATTTCAATAAGCATCACTCTCACTCCTTACCATACGGGTATAGCGCTGCTCCGGTCACCTTCAGCCTGAAACGATGTACCTAATGCAGATCCGCAATGACATCATCGATGATCGTGGTTAGATTACGCTGTGGTTTCCACCCCGTGAACCGGTACACCTTGGCAATGTCCGGGACCCGGCGCCGCATATCTTCAAAGCCTTCGGCATAAGCCTCGTCATACGGGACAAACACGATGCGCTCGCCGTTCGCGGCAACCGCCTGTAGCACAGTTCTGGCCAGGTCCAATATAGTGATCTCCTGCTGGGAGCCAACGTTGAATACTTGCCCGATCGCTCCCTCACAATCGGCGAGTGCCACGAGCGCATCGACGGCATCGCGCACGTGCAGGAAACAGCGCGATTGGTCACCGTCGCCGTACACCGAGAGCGGTTCGCCTTCCAGAGCCTGCCGGACAAATCGCGGCACCACCATACCGTAGCGTCCGGTCTGGCGCGGGCCGACCGTGTTGAACAGCCGGAAGATGACGACTGGCAAGCCCTTCTGGCGGAAATATGCCAGTGCCAGAAACTCATCGACCATCTTCGACGCGGCATACGACCAGCGGCTGCGGCACGTCGGTCCAAGCACGACGTCGTCGTCCTCGCAGAATGGGACACGATCGCTCTTGCCATAGACCTCGGAGGTGGACGCAACGAGCACCTTGGCGCGGTAACGCAAGGCGACTTTCAGGACAGCCTCCGTCCCCATGACGTTCGTCGTAATCGTATGCACCGGATCGTCGACAACCAGCCGCACGCCGACAGCAGCGGCGAGATGGAAAATGATATCGCATTCGCTTGCCAGACGGTCGAGAACCACTTCGTTCGTGATGTCCTCCAGCGCGAAACGGAAATTCGCACGCCCGACCAGGTGGGCGATGTTCTCGAACCGGCCAGTAGAGAGGTTGTCGATGATCGTGACTGGATTGCCGCGTTCCAGCAACACTTCCGCCAGATGGGAGCCAATGAACCCCGCTCCACCCGTTATCAAGATTCTCTTCGGCGCGTCTATTGGGCTGATCTGGCTATTCGGGATTTTTGCCGTCATGCGTTGTTACCCTCAGGCGTTTGTGCGGACAAGATGCTACGGATCTTCGTCATCAACATGTCGACCGCCACCTGGTTGTATCCTCCTTCCGGGATGATTACGTGCGCGTAGCGTTTGCTGGGCTCCACGAACTCCTCGTGCATCGGTTTCACCGTCCCGAGATACTGCTGGACTACTGATTGCAGCGTACGATCGCGTTCAGCGATGTCTCTTTGCAGGCGGCGAATGAAGCGGATATCCGCGTCGGTGTCCACGAAGACTTTGATGTCCATCATCTGCCGCAATGCACGGTCCGACAGAATGAGAATCCCCTCGATGATGATCACTTTCCGGGGAGGTACGGGGTGAGTTATCTTCTCCCGCAGGTGCGTCGAGAAATTGTAGACAGGAACGGGAACCGTTTCTCCGGCGAGCAGCCGTTCGAGATGGCTAACCAACAGCTCGGTTTCCAGCGCATCGGGATGGTCGTAGTTCAGCGCGGCTCTCTCCTCAAAAGGCAGATGGCTCTGATCGCGATAGTACGAGTCGTGCTGAATGACGACAACTTCATCTTCGCTGACCCCTCGGACAATTTCTTTGACCACGGTGGTCTTACCCGAACCGGTACCACCAGCGACGCCGATGATTATGGGTCGTAACATTCGACAATTACCCTTTCACGCGTGGCTGCGCGCGCGGAGTCGCGTCCGCGCACACAAGTCCACGTGTATTCTCTGCTATCGAGAGTGCATTATACCACAAAATTGAATTCGCGTCTTCTTGGGGGAACATCAGAATGTCGCGCGACATCCCAAGACGACTGCCTTGACCTGATGAGGTTTTTGTTCATCTTCAGCGCAGTTGTATAATGGTATTGAGCAGTGACAAACAGGAGGGGGGAATCTAATGAAGAGTGTACCCGGTCTGTGGTTGTTTTTGCTCCTGGTAACGATACTCATGGGTGGGTGTATGTCCAGCCCGAGTTATCCGCGCGTGAGTCTTGTCGAACCACTACCAGACTCCGCCCCGACGCGCGCTTCAGACAACAGCGATCCCGTGCTTCGTGTTGCCATCGCTGCGGTCATCTCTCCACGTAGCACGGCACAGAGCTATACCCTTCTGGTAAATTACATCGGTCAGCAAGTCGGTCGTCAGGTACAGATGGTCCAGGGTCGGACCTATATCGAGGTCAACAATCTTCTGCGCGATGGTTACGTGGACCTGGCTTTCGTTTGCAGCGGGGCCTATGTTCAGGGCCACGATGATTTTGGAATGGAAATCCTGGCAGTGCCTGAAGTAGGTGGTGAGACTTGGTACTATTCCAATATTATCACGCCTGCCCGTAGTTCGGCGCGGCAGATGACCGATCTAAGGGGCAGAACTTTTGCTTTCACCGATCCCCTGTCCAATTCCGGTTGGCTATTGCCGGTTCTGTTGCTCCGCGAGCTGGGTGAAACACCGGATAGATTTTTTGCCCACACAATCTATACGTACAGTCACGACAATTCCATCCAGGCGGTAGCGGATGGATTGGTAGACGGAGCGGGGGTAGACAGCCTTGTCTACAGCTTTGCCCTGAGCCAAGACCCCGGTTTAGCAGACCGGACTCGCGTCATTGCGCGTCTCGGCCCGAGCGCAATGCCCCCGGTCGTCGTCCACCCTGGTTTGGATACTGCTCAGAAAACCGCTTTGCAGAACGTGTTGTTGACGATGCACCAGGATGAGTCCGGACGGAAAGCACTGGCCCCTCTTTTCATCGACCGCTTTGTAACCCTTGAAGACCGGGCCTACGATTCCATTCGCGACGCATTGAGACAGATCAGGGAGACGTCGTGATGGCGCAAACACAGTCCTGGTGGGAGCGGATGTGGGCCACCGTCAAGGGCGTCAGCGTTCGCACCAAGATCATGGGCATCGTGCTGGGCCTGGTGTTACTGCTGGGCCTGGGCGTCACGCTGCAGGTACGGGCTGCGCTGGCGCAGACGTTAACCGAAGAGCTGGAGAAACTGGGTTTCGCCCTTGCCCGCGATCTGGCAGCGAGAAGCACCGATCTCATTTTGACCAACGATCTCTTTGCACTTCACGAACTCGTGCGCGATACGGCGAGCCGCAACGATGTTTTGCGCTATGCTTTTGTGCTCAGCGCTGATGGGCGTGTCCTGGCCCATTCGTTCAGTAGAGGAGTACCACCCGACCTGCTCACCGTACACACCCCCCAGTCCGACGAACGAAATCAGCGCTGGACCAGCGCGATAGACGAGCGCGAAAGAGAAACAAAAGTGGTGCTTGATACCGAAGAAGGGCTGATCTACGATATTAGCATACCCATCTTCGACGGTCAGACTGGTTACACGCGGGTTGGCGTCTCCGAGAATTTCGTGCGAGAACAGATGGCGAGCATGACGCAGCGGTTGCTGCTTACGACGGCTCTTGTCTCGATGATTGGCATTGTCGGAGGATATGCCCTGACGTGGTTCCTGACCCGTCCCGTCAATACATTGGTCAGGATTTCAAGTGCTGTAGCGCAGGGAGACCTGACGCAGCGCGCGCCGTGGTGGGCCGGCGACGAAATTGGCACGCTGGGAGTGTCCTTCAATGCCATGCTGGACGATTTGGCACGCGCGCGTGAAGAAGTACAGCGTAAGGAGGCCCTGCGCAGCGAATTGCTGGCAAAGGTTATCTCGGCCCAAGAAGAAGAGCGCAAACGGATTGCACGTAAACTACACGACGAGACAGGCCAATCGCTCACTTCTTTGCTTGTGGGTCTCAAGGCGATAGAGATAACCAAAGATGACGACCAGGTCCGCAACCACCTGCGCGATTTGAAAACCATCGCAGCGGATGCACTTGCCACTGTCCACGATCTGGCAGTGGAGTTGCGCCCGGCCGTATTGGACGATCTTGGACTGGTGGCCGCTTTGCAGCGATCGGTGAAAGACTACAGCACACGGTTTGGCATCGCTGTCGATTTTGAAACGGTTGGTGTGGACAGTCAAAGATTCGCGCCACAAATAGAGATTACACTCTACCGTATCATCCAGGAGGCGCTATTCAATGCGGCGCGGCATGCCAGAGCGAGACAAGTCAGCGTCTTGCTGGAATGTCGCGAGGATACGCTAGTAGCTATCGTCGAAGATGATGGACAGGGATTCGATGTGGACAGCGTCCTTCGCTCCGAAATGCGTTATCGCCTGGGGCTGTATGGTATGGAGGAAAGAGCCACGCTGGTTGGGGGTCGCCTGACCATCGAGTCACTGCCAGAGAGCGGCACATCGGTTTTCGTGGAGGTACCCAGATGAACATCCGCTTGCTGATCGTTGACGACCACGCCGTTTTGCGGGCGGGTTTGCGCATGTTGCTGGATGTCCAGCCGGACATGACCGTGGTGGCAGAAGCTGACACCGGCGAAGATGCGGTGGCGCAAGCGCGACAACAGCGTCCCGATGTCATTCTCCTGGACCTTTCGATGCCGGGAATGGGTGGGCTGGAGGCCATCCGACGCCTCCGCGAGGTCGATCCGTCCATGCGCATATTGGTGCTGACCATGCACGACGACGAGGGTTATCTGCGTCGTGCATTAGAGGCGGGCAGTGCAGGATACGTACTGAAACGTGCAGCGGATGCTGAGCTGGTATCGGCGATCCGTGCCGTTGCAGGCGGTGGCACCTATCTGCATCGGGAACACGTCGCCGTACTTTTACAGGGCACAGGTGAGACTGGGGAAGACGTTGTAGATGCCCAGCGAGAAGTCTGTGAGGCTCTCAGTGCACGGGAACGACAGGTGCTACAATTGGTGGCACTGGGCCATACCAACCAGCAAGTGGCAGACTCGCTTTGCCTGAGTATTAAGACAGTCGAAACCTATCGCGGACGATTGATGCGCAAGTTGGGATTGGCCACGCGGGCCGCCCTGGTGCGTTACGCGCTCGACCAAGGCCTTTTGGCCGATCCGATCCCAGACAAATAAAGGCGTCATTCATCACGTTCCCCTATCAGGAAATACCTTACAAGGTCTCGATTATTATGCGGTTATTCTCTGACACGGGGGTCAAGGTTTACCTGCTACACAACGGGTCTCCGTTCTGATATAATGGTGAGTGAGAGTTGGATTCGAAGCGGCCGGTAAGGCCAAGGAGGGACGGGATGCAACTTGCAGTGACTACCGAAAGTACGCTGTTGCGTATGCAGGAAGACCTGCGACGGGCATTACAAAAGCCGTTGCCCGAGCGTCATTGGGGGATGGTCATCGACCTGAAGAAATGTGTCGGCTGTAACGCTTGCACAGTGGCCTGCAAAGTGGAAAACAACACGCCGCCCGGTGTGACCTACAACATCGTCATCGAGGAAGAGATTGGTCGTTACCCTAATGTGACTCGCCGCTTTTTGCCCCGGCCCTGTTTGCAGTGCCAACAACCTCCTTGTACCCGTGTTTGCCCAGTGAATGCGACCTATAAGCGGCCAGATGGCGTGGTCGTCGTCGATTACGAAGTGTGCATCGGTTGCCGCTATTGTCTGGTGGCCTGTCCTTACGGAGCCAGGTCGTCTGATTTTGGGCATTTCTACACAGCTGGGCAAACGCCGACAGTCGCTGAGTATGACCTGTCGCCAAGCTACGACTACGGCAGAGAATGGCGGAGAAATCCGGAAGGGCCACACAACTCACCGCAAGGCAACGCCCGGAAGTGCCATTTCTGCCTGCATCGCCTGGACAACGGAATGTTGCCAGCCTGTATTACGACTTGCATCGGCGCGGCGCGATATTTTGGCGACCTGAATGATCCGCAGAGCCTCGTTGCCCAACAGGCTGCGTCACCGCACGTTATGCGGCTCAAAGAAGAACTGGGCACTGAGCCGAGTGTCTATTATCTTCTCTAGGGAGGCGGTTATGAACTGGCGAGTCATCGGTATCGGTATCCTGGGCATTGTCTTACTGGCAGTCGGAACCCCCGGCATTGCTGATCGTCTAATTCACGGTCATGCGAATGCGGGATACGGAACGCCCATCCCCTGGGCGATGTGGGTGGTTCTTTACGTCTATTTCATAGGTCTCTCCGCTGGCTCATTCTTGATCTCTTCTCTCATCTATGTGTTTGGGGTCAAACGCTTCGAGGCCGTCGGACGAATGGCCCTCTTCACTGCGCTGGTTTGTCTTATGACGTCCCTTCTGTTCATAGCGCTTGACCTGGGACATACGGAGAGGGCTGCGCTGGTACTGACGAGACCTTCTTTCTCGTCGCCATTGGCCTGGATTGTGTGGCTATACACGATCTATTTCATTCTGCTTCTGGCCGAGACCTGGCTGGCGATACGGTCGAGCCTGGTCGAAGGTTCCAATGGCAAAGGTTTGAAAGCCTTTCTGTACGGTATCCTCACCTTTGGCGTACGAGACTTGAGCGAGAAGAGCTTGCTGCGAGACCGCAATTTGTTGAAGATTCTGGCGACCATCGGTGTGCCGTTGGCTATTGTCTTTCACGGCGGCGTCGGCTCAGTCTTTGCGGTGACTATCGCCCGGGCCTACTGGTATACCGGCCTTTTCCCCATCATGTTCCTGGTTTCTGCCCTGGCTTCGGGGGGTGCTCTATTAACAACCATCGCCGCGTTCGTCATGCCCAACGGCCTCACCAAACACAAGGACCTGGTTATCGGGCTGGGACAACTGCTGGCTATGCTCCTTTTCGCGGATGTGCTGATGGAAATCGCCGAGATACTGGTCAGCCTGTATGGCACTGTTCCGGCGCATTTCATCCCCATCTACGACCAACTCTTTGGTCCGAACTGGTACATTTTCTGGATTATGGGCGCCGGCTTCGCTCTGCTCCTGCCGCTCATCCTCCTGACCACGGTTGGACGGCGAAGCGCGTTGTGGACCGGCCTGGCGGCTCTGGTTTCAGCCGTGGGTTTCGTGGGTGTCCGCTGGAATATCATCATGCCCGGCTTTGCTGTAGAAGAATTGCCTGGCATCGGCCAAGCTTTCTTCGAGCCGAGTTGGATGTACGGACCGTATGTTCCGACTCCGATGGAATGGCTGGTTGCCACATTCCTCATTGGCGTGGCTCTGGTAGTATTCGCCCTCGGCTCTTGGGTCCTGCCTTTGGGAGCAGAGCCGAACGTTCATGAACACCAAGCGGCCTTTAAGGCTGGGGCAGTGGAGTAATCCTATTCCAACAAAATAGGCATTTTCATTTGAGATGGTGACCGAGGTGAATCATGAAAGTTACCAGACGAGAGTTCCTCAAGACGACAGCTTTCCTGGGAGGTACAGTTCTCTTTGCCGAAACGATTCAGCCAACTTTAGAGGCACAACGTTGGCTCGCCGGCAAAGCGGCCTCGCCTGCAGGCGAATTGGGCGATAACGCCTACCCGTTTGCCCGCCCTGAGACGCAGATCTATTCGAGCTGCCTGCAATGCAACACAGGTTGCGGC
>CAZPTF010000145.1:8406-9759 GCA_964589015.1 uncultured Anaerolineae bacterium | reverse complement strand
TGGTTCCGTCGCATGGAGACCGCCCGGTGCTTGCGGGACACCCCGCGGTCTTGCAGCAACCAGACGCGGAGCCGCGCGGGCCTCGACGGTCACGGGAACGTGTACAGGGCGCTCATCCCGACCGACTGGATGATCTCGTCCTTGAATGTGTCTCGATCTGCGTACGGATAGAGCCGTGCGAATTCTGACCAGGCCGTGTCCCATTGCCCCGCGTAAAGGTAATCCAACACTACCGGCAGTACCGCGCATTTGGTTGTTTCGTCCCACTCACAATACTCGCCGGCGACTGCCTTTTCGGCTGCCGCGGTGTGTTTGGTAATGTCGTCAGCGTACACGGAACGGAACTTGGTGCTTGCCGGCAGGTACCCCTCGCCCGGATAGTATTTCATGATTACTTTGACCATCGGCGAGCCGGCGAAACAGCAGTACCGGTACGCTAACCCGTCGTCACAGGTGATGAACTCCAGCGTTCCGTCGTTGTCCAGGTCTTCGAAATATCCGCTGCAATTCGATTCGGGCGCGCGGAGAACTTCGAGCGGCGCTGCGCCGAGATCATAGACGATTGTCGAAAAGCAGCAGTGTGCGCCACCCGAGTAGGTTTCGATGACCACGTCGGGGTTACCCTCTCCGGTGATGTCGGTCCCGGTCAGCTCGTGTAGACCCGGTGCCGAGCCGACCTGGATCATCGGCTGGCCGGCAGCCTGAATGGTGACGATGCCATCGAATCCCAGCAGGCTCTGACTCGCCGTGTTCTTCCATGTGCGCACGGCGTATGCTCCGATCATCCGTTCTGCCGTGATCTCGTACACGGCATCCGGATCGGTATCCACGACAGGGAGAGCTGGAGTGGGTACAGGCACGCCGGAGGACAACAATGGCGAGGGGCGACGACCCGAGTCCTGCAGGGCGCTCCCAGCGGAATCCACGGGCATTTGTTCTCTTTGACCACCGCTTCCTGCGCTGCTGGCCTTGCTGCCACTGAATCCCAGATCGGGTGTTGCCGTCAGACCGGCAGGTTCTTGACCCGGATTGCCTGCCTGAGCCAAAACAACCGCTGCGGTGAGCGACAAGATGACGAGCAAGGTGACGATAATCCAGCGTTTCACGATGGACCTCCTTTGCGGTAACTCGAACGGACGTATTGCTTCGATTCTACTCCATCCGAGAAGTGCGTGCAAATCGACCCGTTGCGCGGATACAGCCCTGCGATCTGCTGGCTTGGTCGTTGTGTGGAGAGCGTGATATAATGAACGAGGCGTTGCAGTGTGTATGCGCGGCCGAACGATTCGCTGCAGGAGACTAACCCGCCGTGATCCAACGATTCGCCGTATCCGACTGGTGCGAGGCAGTGCG
>CAZPTF010000145.1:0-8306 GCA_964589015.1 uncultured Anaerolineae bacterium | reverse complement strand
CGCTGATCGCTATGATGACCCAAACGCGGACGTCAACCTGCAGCTAACCAAAGACTTCAAGCTCAGCCAGGTCAGGCCAAGAGGCCCAGCCCGATAGGGTATTGCCCCAGGGGGAGTACTGAACCGAGCATGATCGGCAAAACAATCAGGGAGCAGTATCACATTTCAGAAGAAATCGCCAGAGGCCCGTTGGCGGTGATCTACGGAGCCATGCAGAAGCAGCCCGACCGCCCGGTCGCGGTCAAAGTCTTCTCCGCGCAGGTTGCGGGAAATCCGGCAATTGCCACGCATTTCGCGAGCGAAATGGCGATGATCGCACAGCTCACGCACCCATCCATCGTGCCTGTCTACGATTTCGGACTGGAGGGTGGTCTTCCGTACGTCGTGATGCCGCGCATCGAACAGCCCACGTTGGTGCATAATCTGGGAAAACAATTATCGCTGCGCTGGTCGCTGGAGGTCATCTATCAGTTGACCGCTGCGCTGGAGTATGCCCACACCAAAGGGATGATGCACACAGATATCAAACCGGGCAATATATTCATGAGCGAGCCTGAACGTTTGCTTCTAGCGGATTTTCAGCCGCGCTGTCTCGCGCGGGCTCGCCTCGATTTGCTCAAGACTGGGGTTCCGGTGGGAACGCTCGCCTACTTTGCGCCAGAACAAGCGTATGGGCGGCCGGCTGATTACGCCAGTGATGTGTATAGCCTGGGATGTCTGCTCTTCGAAATGCTGACCGGGCGGGTTCCCTTTGAGGCGTCGAGCACGCTTTCCGTCCTCATCAAACACATGACCGAGGCAGTCCCTGCGCCCAGATCTCTGAATCCTGCGATCCCGCTTCCCTTAGAGAACGTTATCGTGCGCTCACTGGCAAAAAATCCACGCGACCGCAGCCAGTATGCCGGCGCACTGGAAATGAGTTTGCGCACGGCTATGGAGGGATGCGAGCTGACGGATGAGACCGCAATGGACGCAGCATGCGAGATTGAGCCGGAAGAAAAACCGCGCTGCAGAAAACCGCTATGGCGCTGGGTCGCGTTGGTGGCGGTCTGGACAGGCACGGTGATCCTGCTGATTGTCGGGCTGATCAGACTCAGTTCCATCTATGGCGGGATGATCGAGGTTATTGGCGATATGGCACGAGAACCGGCTGTCGCGGTCCTGGACTCGATGCCGCCAGCTTCTCGCTTGCCGGTGGCTACTGCCACAGCGTTCAATCCGGCCGGTGAATCAGGGGCTGGGCTACCGAGCCAGACTGTGGAGTCCAGCACGGTCGTCACTGCAACATTGATCGTGGCGACTGAGACCCCTGTCCGGACGGAGACTGAGACATCCCACGGAGCGGTTGTTCCGGCGGCGACCGCAGCGGCAAACCCTTCCCAGACGGCGATGCCGGTTCCTTCGCCAAGCCCTGCCGCAGCGGAACCCTTGGCGATACCGCCCCCCAACGCGGATGTAATCGGCCCAAACGGGATCTATTCCGCAGATGGGCTGCTGGCCGCAGACGCGCAAGATGGGGTCGTGCGTCTATACACGCTGGATGCAGCCGTTGAACCGCGGCGAATTGAGGTTGGACATCCTATCGCGTCACTGGGCTTTTCCCCGAATGGCAAGATCCTGGCGGTAGCGATGAGCGATGGGTTGGTACATCTTTGGGATTCGCAGACGGGCGATTGGCTCCGAACGCTGCAGGGACACACCGGATGGGTAACGAGTGTGGCCTTTTCCCCGACCGGAGACCTGCTGGCGACAGGCAGCCAAGATAAAATGGTGAAGTTATGGCGAGTGGCGGATGGAAAACTGATCCGTGACCTGGGTGAGCATCGCGCGGCAGTGGTCAAGGTTTTGTTCTCACCGGATGGCAGGCTCGTGGCGTCGGGCAGTATAGATGGCAGGATCGAAATCTGGCATCTCGATCGCTAAGGCCACGTGGCATACAACAGGGCGGCTCAGTCGGAGCCGCCCTGCGCTGTCGATCGGTCAGATCTATGTCCGATTATGGATACAGCCGGTTGAGCACGCGTGGGAACGGAATGGTCTCCCGCACGTGATCGATCTTGCAGATCCACGCGACGGTACGCTCGATGCCCAGCCCAAAACCGGAATGCGGCACGGAGCCGTAACGTCGCAAGTCGAGATACCATTCATAGGATTCTCTTGGCAGATTGTGCTCTTTGATACGTTGTTCTAAGAGCTCCAGACTGGCGGTACGCTGGCCGCCACCAATGATCTCTCCGTAACCCTCGGCGGCGATCAGGTCGACGGACAGCGAACGAGACGGATCAGTGGGATCTGCCTCCATGTAGAACGCCTTAATTGCACTGGGGTAGCGATGGACGAAGACCGGTTTGTCGAATGCCTCGCCCAGGGCGGTCTCCTGTGGTGCTCCGAAATCGTCGCCCCACTCTGCGGGAACCCCTTTGGCCTTCAGCATCTCGATTGCCTCATCGTAGGAGATGCGCGGGAACGGGGGGACGATATTCTCCAGATAGGAAGTATCGCGTTCCAGGGTTTCCAGCTCTCTGCTCCGATTCTTGAGGCAACGTTGCACCACGTAGCTGACGAGCTCTTCCTCGACGCGCATACACTCGTCCAGATCGGCAAAGGCCATTTCGGGTTCGACCATCCAGAATTCGAGCAGATGACGACGGGTTTTGGATTTTTCGGCGCGGAACGTGGGCCCGAAACAGTAGACGCGGCTGAACGCCATGATGTTTGCCTCGTTGTAGAGCTGCCCGCTCTGTGACAGATAGGCGGGCTCTCCGAAGAAATCGGTCTCGAACAGGGTCGTCGTGCCCTCACAGGCTGCCGGCGTCAGGATGGGTGTGTCCAGATTGAGGAACCCATGATCGTCGAGCCAATCGCGCACGGCGCGGATCACCTCGGCGCGGACACGCAGGATCGCGTGCTGGCGCGAGGAGCGAAGCCAGAGATGGCGGTGATCCATCAGGAATTCGATGCCGTGCTCCTTGGGTGTGATGGGATACTCCGCGGCGATCTGCACGACCTGCAAATCGGTGACGTCCAGCTCGAAACCGCCGGGGGCACGTTCGTCGGCGCGCACCTTACCAGTGACGATGAGCGACGATTCTTGCGTGAGGCTCTTCGCTGCTTCGAAGACTTCGGGCGTGACCGCCTTCTGGAAAACGACGCATTGCAGCAGGCCCGTCCCGTCACGAACCAGGATGAACTGGAGCTTACCCTTGCCGGTCTTGCTGTAGATCCAGCCTTTGATGGTGACGGTCTCCTCTACATGCTCACCGATGTGCTCAATGAATACCCTTTCTGTCACTGTGACACCTCCTGGCTCTTCGCGCTGAATCCTCGACATCGCCGCTAGACTGCTCGATTATAGCACACTCACCACCTGTGGGCAAGGGTTCACCCGTGGCGCAGCTTGCTCGTAGCCTCTCGCAAACGGCCAAGCGGCAGATGTGCGAGAATGATGCTCATGTCCTCATCGCGGAAAGCACCCAGTACCACCAGGCCACTCGCATAGACGATGGCACCCAGCGGGATCGTGAGCAGATGGCTGACCCCGCGGCTCGTCCAGAGCAGAATCCCCATGGCGGCGGCGGAAACGAGCGGGCGCCACGCGATGCCAAGCCACGACACGGGGCCCAGATGTGTGCGGACGCAGTAGTAAAACGGGATCAGCAGGGCGATTTCCGAGAATATGGTGATGATGGCAGCCGCTTTGTAACTGTATGCGGGAATGAAGATCAGATTCATGACGATATTGAACGTGACACCGACCAGGAAAGCGCGTGTCAGGTAACGCTGCTGGTCGATGGCGATGAGCACGTATTGGGTGACCTGGTTGATGCAACTGAACGGGAAGAAGAAGATGAGCAATTGGAGTGCGATCATCGAGTCGGGCAGGTACTCGCCTCCGCCCAGAATGAGGATGAGCTCGCGGGCGACGAAGGGCGTCGCGACGGCGATCGGAATGCTGATCAAGAGCAGCAAGCGCAATGCAAGGATGTAGGCGCGTAGCAGTGAGTCGCGCGACTCACTGGCGAAGCGCGACATCAAGGGGAAAATCGCCATCGTGAACAAAGACGGCACGACGTTGAGCCCATCGATGTACTTGTACGCCGCACCGTAGTAGCCCACGACGGCGGCTCCGTGCATCGGCTGCAGTATCCAGACATCGATGCGGAAGAAGATTGTCTGCAGCAGGTGATTGATCATCAGCGGGAACGAGATCGAGAACATCTGTAGGGCCAACGGGCGATCGAGAGCCAGATTCGGCTGGAAGAAGGCCCGTCTCACCAGCGAATAGAGCACCGTCACCGTGAAAACGTTCGTCACGATCGCCACACCTGCCAGCCCGACGAAGCCCCAGCTCAACGGCGGCAGCAGAACAATCGCGCCCAACAGAACGCGGAGGATTGTCGTCATCGTCGCCAGTGCGGCGGGATGTTCCATTTTCTCATACGCATAGAATACCGCGGTCAGCGCATCGGCGACGACACTGAACCACAGCGCAATTGCCAGCAAGCCGATGGCGGTAACCGTGTCCGCTGTTACGCCTCCGTAGCGCACGTACAGGAACAAAATCACGCCCATCACTGGCAGCGAGACCAGCCATAGACCCGAACGGAGGAGAACCGTGTTGCTGAGATAACGGTTAGCCTGTGTACGGTCCTTGGCGACCTCGCGTGTGATCAGCGTTCCGAAGCCGAAACGGACCAGAATCTCGAAGAAGGTGAAGAACGCCACCGCGAACTGATAACGTCCGGCGTTCTCCGGAGCGAGGATGCGCAGCATGAGCATGGCAAACGCCATGTCGATGACCTTGTTGAGCAACGAGAGCGACATGGGCGTCAGGCTGTTCTTGGCGATCCGCTTGACGTGGGAATCATCATCCCGTTCGCGATAGTAGCGTCCCCACAACCAGGCACAGGCCAGGAGGAACAGGATGACCGCTGCCATGAAGCTCACGTACAACCCGAGTTTGAAGGACATCGGCGTGTACTTGAAGTGGACGAGGTGCGTCCCGGCGGCGAGTGGGACCGCTCTGAAATTGCCGTTGGCCCGATAGATCGGGATTTCCTCCTCGCTCTTGGCGTCGGCTCCAGGTGGCTGTCTGTACGCTTTCCAGCCGGGGAAATAGGAATCCGCCAGCACCAGGAACCCCGCATCTGGCATATCCACACTCACCCAGACGTCGGTGATGCCGTATTGTGTCACGCTGGCGGGGGAGGTCCCGCCTGTATTGTGGGGCGAACCTGCCCAAGGGAACGGGAATTGCTCCGTCTGTTCACTCTCGAGCAGCAATTCGCGCCGCGGGTTCAGTTCCGGTAGGGCCGGCAGTATCTCCGCCTGCGGCAAAATGCGTGCGGCGCCGGCTGGCAGAACAAA
The DNA here is from genome assembly GCA_964589015.1 of uncultured Anaerolineae bacterium. Classification (GTDB taxonomy): domain Bacteria; phylum Chloroflexota; class Anaerolineae; order DAOTYC01; family DAOTYC01; genus CAZPTF01. Next base: position 2,939 of record CAZPTF010000145.1, on the reverse strand, counting down.
GGCCCTGGGCATGACATCCAGGTTTTCGTACACACGGATCTCGGCATCGTAGACCAGCTGGTATCCGGCGTTCGGGATGTACTGCGTCGTAACGATGTATTTGACGTTCAGCAGATCCAGCAGCGGCGAGTCCAGCGAGTCATAGTCCGAGAACGGGGCGATGCGGTTGTACAACAACTCGTCTTGTTCTTCGATGGCACCCATGTAATCGCTGTATTGTTTGGGAAAGATGGAATCATAGCCACGAATGTCGTGGAAGCCGTAATACATACCGCTGTTGGCGATGAACGTCTTCTCCCCCGCGCCGACGAAACTACTGAAGCGCCACAGTCCGCTGTCCTGCTGCAAAAACTCAGCCACGGGCGGGGTGAAGTCGAGCAATTTCTTGTCTGTCGCCGGGTTGAATCCGATGAGCATGACGATCAAGTTCAAAGCCAGGACAACGACCGCCAGCGGTTTCCAGACGCCATACCCTCCCAGGCGTTCAGGGAGATAGATCGGACAACGACTGATACGGATCACTGCCCCGGCTGAAATCATGAACAGGGCCAGGAGCAGGAAATTGCACCACTGGTAGGACAGCAGCATTTGGCCGCTCGCGAATGCCCGCTGTGTCAGCTCCGAGTGCGCCATCACCTGGTCCGCCAACTTCACGAATGGTCCGGGAACGGTGAGCACGATGAGCAGCGCGCCAAGCCCCGCGAGGCCGGCCCAGAACACCGGCCAGCCAATCCGCCGCGCCGTTTCGCTGTTGATGAACGGGGACTGCGCGCTGGTCGTTTTCCGGCCCATGCCGGACAGGTAGGACGCGCCGATTCCGGCCAACATCGCCACGCTCAGTGTGTAGGGGAATACCCAGCGGAAAGGTGAATGCAGTTGGTTGAACCCGGGCAGGAGATAGAACAAGACGGCGTATAGCGGCGTGCCGAAGGCGAAGAGCAGCGAGACTACGGCGAGCACGGCAAACAGCCAGACGTGCCGCGTGCGCCGTCCCACAACGGCGACGACGGCGAGGACCAGGGACAGGATGCCGAGGTAGCTCGCCGACTCGACGTAGTTCTTCCAGGTCGGCAGCTCCTTGAGCCAGGCGATGGTCTGAATTGGCTGCCCCAAGGCGTTCCGCACGACCGGCAGCCACTGCCAGGTGACGATGTCCCAGTACGCGTGGTGGCTCGGGTTGCCGAAGAAGTCCGGTATCAGGAAGGTGATAATCTGTCGCCACGGGAATGCCCAGCCGATCACCTCGCGGTATCCCACCGATCCGAGGCGGAAGTTGCTCCCCACCACCTCGAACAGCGGGATGAGCTGCACCGCGCCCAGCCCCAGACCGAAGAGGACCATGACGAGCAGCCAACCGCCCAGCCGCACGGCCGGGCGAACGTCGCGCTGCCGGCGCCAGAGTGCGATCAGCCGCCACAGGGCGTAAAAGCCCGATACCATGAGCACATAGTAAGTGATCTCGATGTGACCGGCCAGGACCTGCAAGCCAAGCGCCACGGCTCCCAGGACGACGTAAGGTATCGGCGAATAGGGGACGGCGCCTTTTTGCTCCTGCTTCTTGATGATGACTTCGATGATGGCCAGCACGAGCGGCAGCCACGCCGCGGCGGCGATCACCATCGTAAACACCGTGCTGGCGACGAAGAAGGCGCTCAGCATGTAGGTGATGCCGGCCAAGAGCGCGCCGAAACGATTCAGCCCGACGACTCGTCCGAACAGGTACGTGAACGCGCCGGCCAGCGCAAGCTGAATGGCACTGAACCAACCATAGGCGCTTGCCAGTGGCAGAATGTAGAACAGCACACTCAGTGGGTACAGCGCGGAGTGTTGCCCGGCAGCCAGGAAGGGCAGTCCGCTGAACAACTGGGGATTCCACAACGGAAGCTGCCGTTCGGCGATCGCCGAACGGATGAATTGCTTCCAGACGTAGTTCTCGAGGATGAGATCGCTGAGCAGTTCATTGTGCGGGACACCGACGCCAAGTTGCGCGGCAAACGAACGCCACGGCTCGATGACGAAGAGATTATCCACTGGCAACAGCGTGCGTGAGCCGAGTGTGACCGGCAAGAAGAGAATCAGGGGCAATGCGAAGAGGATGCAGATGGCGATGAAATCCGGCCACAGCTTGCGGATTTTCAACGTTTGAGCTTCCTGTGTCGCCACCGGATCTCCCATACCCGCCAGGCCGCTTCGAACTTGACGGGAATAGTCATCTTGGAGCGTCCAATGCGCCGATCCTCGAAGTAGATGGGCAGCTCATAGGCGTGGAAGCCCAACCTCTCGGTAACGACCGCCATCTCCACCTGAAAAACATACCCGTTGGAGCGGATCGAATCGAAATCGATTGCCTCTAGCGTCTCGCGTTTCCAACACTTGAACCCGGCGGTCGCGTCGCGGACGCTCAACCCCAGGATGATTCGTGCGTAAACACTGTTGGCCCACCAACTCAGGAAGTAACGCCAGAAGCTCCATTGTTCGTCCAGTTGGCCACCCGGCACATAACGTGAACCGACGACGACGTCATATTCCTGGCACTTTTCCAACATCGCCGGGATGTAGTTGGGGGAATGAGAGAAATCGGCGTCCATCTGGACGATGTATTGCGCTCCCAGGTCGAGGGCGCGACGGAAACCGGTCAAGTAGGCGGTCCCCAAACCCAGTTTACCTTTTCGATGGATCACATGGAAGCGGTCGCTGTACTGCGCTGCCAGTTCATCTGCGATTTGGCCCGTGCCATCCGGAGAATCGTCATCCACGATCAGAATTTCCAGGCCATCGATGTCCAGTGAGAACAACTCGCCTACAATAGCCGGCAGATTGTTTGCCTCGTTGTAGGTAGGTATGACTACCACTGTCTTCATGTGTAGGTTGATCCCCTTCTCGCGCTTGAGCACGCTGCATTATACTACGATGGTCTGAAAAGGTCAATGAGATTCGCC
>CAZPTF010000144.1:0-9808 GCA_964589015.1 uncultured Anaerolineae bacterium | reverse complement strand
GGCTAGACTACATCGACAGTCGTACGAGACGCCGCGAAGCCGGCCTCTTCTAGCCAGCAACCTCACGGAACACGCGCAGGAAATTGCCACCCAATATCTTGCGGACGTCATCCGGCTGATAGCCGCGCTTCTGCAGTTTGGCGGTTAGATTCGGCAGGCGGGCAACATCCTCCAGGCCTTCCGGCGCAGGGTCGCCGCCGAAACCGTCGAAATCGCTGCCCAACCCGACATGGTCGATTCCCATGATCGATACCAGATGATCGACGTGATCCAGTAGACGGTCCGACGTGGCCTGTGCGGCATTTTCTGCGATGAAGCCGCGATAAAAGGTGGCACCAACCACCCCGTTGGTCGCTGCGATCGCCTTCAACTGTTCATCGGTGAGATTACGCGGGTGGGGGCACAAGGCATGTGCATTGGCGTGTGACGCGATGATCGGCGCTCGGCTGAGCGCGAGGACGTCCTGCACGCCCTGTGGCGCGAGGTGCGCCACATCGACGAGCATTCCCAGCCGGTTCATCTCCTGCACGAGCGCGACCCCAAATTCGGTCAGGCCGCCGCCCGTACGACTCTCTCCCACGCCGTCGGCGGCCTGATTACGGTGATTCCAGGTCAGGCCCACTGCCCGCACACCGAGGCGATAGAACAGCCGGAGCACCGCCAGATCGCCGTCGAGCGGCTCCGCACCCTCGAGACTCAGGATACCGGCGACGCACCGTTCCTTTTTCGCACGCTCAATGTCGGCTGCGCAGGTTGCCAGGCGCAGGTTCCCCTGTGAAATTTCAACGGCCTGCTGGAACGCGTCGATCATGCGCATGGCCTGTACGGTCGCACGCCAGCGCCACTGATCTTCGATGTAAATGGCGAATACCTGCGCAGTAACACCGCCTTGCTGCAACCGTGGCACATCGACGTTACCCGCGATCGATGCGTCAGTCAGTTTTCGCTCTCCGTTGACTACAGCCAGCAGCGTGTCACAATGGGCGTCGAAGATAATGCTATCCTCGTGGAGTGTCATGGGGTTCTCCTTCGCGTCAGTCGTATTCAGGCGAGCATCTTGCGCAGCTCGCCAATGCGATATTTGCCCGGCAGTTCGTGGTTCTCGGCCATCTGCTCGACCACGCGCTGCAGCAGGCTGTTGAGCGGTGTAGGGACACCCACGACACGGCCCAACGTGACAATTTCACCGTTGAACGCTGCCACTTCGCTGCTGCCGCGCTGCAACTGCAGGTCCTGCCAGGTGGAAGGGTAGTAGTTGAAATCCGCATCCTCCGGCAAGGGATGAGGTTTCTGCACCGTGCGCAGCCGCTCCACCGCTTCCTGAGGGCTCAGCCGGTTCGGAATTCGCTCGTATTCGATACCAGCCGCATCCAGGACACGTATGCCTTCCGCAAAGAGATCCGCCACGAATTCCCTCGCTTCGGGGATATTGTTCCCTTCGACAATGGATAGGCCAGTGATGGCATACAAGGCATTGCTCAAGTTCATAATCAGCTTGGCCCACTTGGCAGCCATCACGTTGGTACTGTACGTCACCGCGTAACCCGCCGCTTCCAGGTCACGGCCAATAGCTTCCACGAGAGCGTCCAATCCGGTGGGATAGCGCCCCAAAGTCAGCGCCTTGGGAGCATAGTGGATGAGGTAACCGGGCGCTACATATCTGACACCAACGGCAACCAGCACGCCGTAGACATTCTCGGAGAAGCTCCCGACCACCTCTTCGTTGTGGACGCCATTCTGAAAACAGAACACTGGCAACTCGGCTGTTGCCCACTCCCGGAGATCAGCGGCTGCAGCCGGCGTGTCCTGAGACTTGACACACAGGAACACCACGTCGCCAGACTCGCACGAGATATCGGCGAGGGATTCAACCGCTTGAACCGGGATGCGCTGAATGCCTGCTCCGTCCTTGACCGTCAGCCCGACTGCGCGGATCTGGGCGATATGGTCTGCACGGCCGATCAGCACGACCTGACACCCGGTCTGCGAGAGATAACCGCCCAGCGAACTGCCTACAGCACCCGCTCCATAAATTACGTATCTCATCTGAGTATGTACTCCCTGATTGTAATGGTCAGGCGCTGGTCGATCGCGGGATGTCGCACGCAGGCGTCGCCATCGCCCGCAGTTCAGCGATCGTGTACTTGCCTGGAGGCTCACACGCGGCAGCCATCTCCTCTACCAGTTCCATCAGGAGCTGATTGCACGGGGTGGGAACACCAGACTGCTTGCCCAATGTGATGAGTTCCCCATTGAAGAACGCGGTCTCAGTAACACCCCGCTTGAGCTGCAGGTCCTGCCAGGTAGATGGATAATAGTCGGAATCCGGATCATCGGGCCAGGGTTGTACCGGCTCCGGTTCACGCAGACGGTCTATCTCTTCGTGCAGTGTCGATCGTCCGGGCAGCGATTGGTACTCGATCCCCACAGCCTCCAGAACACGCACGCCCTCTTCCATTATGTCCGCCAGGACCTCGCGGCTTTCCAGGTTTCTATGCGCTTCCGGGATCGACAGCCCAGTGAGGGCATAGAACGCATTGCAGGAATTGATAATCAACTTGGACCATTTGACCGCCATCACATTGGGGCTATACGTGACCTCACATCCAGCGGCTTGCAGCGCCGCTCCGACTGTGGTCACCTGATCGTCCAACCCCGCAGGATAACATCCCAGCGCTACCGCCCTGCTGGCGTAGTGAGCGACCCGTCCCGGCGCGATGTATCTGCCTCCGATCGCCACCTGGACACCGTAGACCCGTTCAAAGAACTGTGAAGCGATGACTTCATTCGTGACGCCATTCTGAAAGCAGAATAGCGGAGATTTGGCCGAGGTCCATTCCTTTAGATCAGAGATGGCGTCGATGGTGTTCTGGGACTTAGTACACAACAAGATGACGTCATCCACTCGCGGGGAGATCTCACCCACCGCCTTGGCAGCATCCACAATGATGGTATGGGTTCCATCCCTATCCTGCACTGAGAGACCTCGTTCCATGATCTGGTTGACGTGCGGCGCTCGTCCTATCAGGACGACATCATAGCCAGCCAGGACGAGATAGCCACCCAGTACACTTCCGACGGAACCCGCCCCGTAAATCACGAATCGCATCACACACCATCCTAATGGAGCTACGTTCCGGCGACGAAACGACCCCGATTGAGCACTCCGTGAGGGTCAAATTTCTGCTTAAGTAATCTCGTCAACTCCCAGTCCGCCCGCGGCTTCCCCCACACCGGAACATGGTGGCGAAGTTCGGTGGATCCTCGCTCCAACACACAATGTCCTCCCAATTCGTCAGCCACGCTCACTGCTTTGTTGTACAGGCGAGCCTGGCGCGGCACGTCTACACCGTCCACCAGACAATTGACTGTCCCCGTCCCGCCATGAATGAGACAGCCTATCTTAACACCTTGCTCAGCAGCCTCGGCATCCATCTTGGAGACCAACTGCCCTGCCATAGACAGAGGCACGTTGGCCGTAAACACCAGTTGCCGTGTATCGTTCGCACCTAAACAGACAAAATCACGGATTTGCGCGAGCAGGGCAGCTGCCTCCGCCCCGTCCAGCATGGAGATGTCCTGGACTGCAGCCTGCCCCACTACCAATGCTTTCATTTGCCTGACTTGCCTGTCTACGGTTTCCGCTGAACCATTCAACTCGACGGCCAGGACAGTCGCTTGTGAAGAAGCCTCAAACACCCACTCGCTTGCCAGAGGGGTGACCACACTCAAACTGACCGGCAGTAATTCCGAATCCAGGACATTCGAGACCAGGTCCAATGCAGGTCCCAAACCGGCAAAGGCAATTCGTACCACCGCTTGCCGCTCGGGTTGTGGCAGCAGGCGAAAAGTGGCCTCGGTCACAATCCCCAAAGATCCGTGGGAACCGATGAATATCTTACCCAGATCGTACCCCGCAACATTCTTCATCGTCTTGCCGCCGACGTGAATGCTTTCCCCATTGGCCAGAATGACCCGCATCCCCAGCACCAGGTCGCGCACTGCTCCATAGTGGAACCGTCCCGGACCATTTGCATTGGCTGCAACGGTTCCTCCGACAGTGGCGTGTCGTGGCGAGCATGGGTTGAGCGGCAGGAACTTCTTTTCCCTGCCCAGCTGCGTTTGTAGTTGTTCCAGGGTCATGCCAGCCTGCACGGTCACGGTAAGGTTGGCTACGTCGAAATCGACGATATCAGCGATGCCTGACGTGACCAGCGCAATGTCATACGCTTCGGGCACATGTCCCCGCCCCATCACGGTACCCCCGCCCCACGGGGCGAGACACGCACCGGCTTGCCCGGCAACCTCAACAACCGCTGCCATATCCCGCAAGGTCTGAGGCGTAACGACGAGGGCCGGTAGCAGACCCGCTATAGAGTACTCCGAACCATCGCCTACCAACTCGCTGACATATTCTCGTCCTACCACCTGCCGCAACCGTTCGCTCAGTTCACCGTTGATTGTCACGCTGGATAACTTGACCTCCTTCATTCATACATTGACAGAGTATTTCACACACAGTACAATGTCGGCATCAACTTCTTCCGACCACACAACCCCAAGGGAGCGACGTCGTGACTAAAATCGTCATCGTGAGGCACGGACAAACCAAATGGAACCTGGAAAAACGCTTTCGTGGGAGCCAGGATATACCACTCGACGAAACCGGTATACTGCAGGCTGAAGCTCTGGCGCGACGATTAGCGCCGGAGAACATCGCTGCGATCTACAGCAGCCACCTACAGCGCGCATTGAAGACCGCCGAAATCATCGCCGCACCTCACGGGCTGGTTCCGATCACGACCGATGGCCTGTCCAACATCAACTATGGCGATCTGGAAGGGCGACTCATATCCGAGATCGCTGCTGACTTTCCGGAATTTTACCGCGCGATGCTCGAAACACCCCATCTGGTTCGCTTTCCTGGCGGCAATACTCTGGACGAGTTGGCTGACCGGGCGGTGTCCGGCCTGCACGAGATGATCGCTAAGCATCCCGGACAGACTTTCGTCGCCGTTTCACACCAGGTCGTGACGAAAATCCTGATCTGCGCCATTTTGCATCTGGACAACTCTTACCACTGGGACATCACCCAGGACACCTGCTGTATAAACGTGTTTCGTTTCAAAAATGGCCGCTTCATTGTCGATCGCTTGAACGACACCTGTCATCTCGCCAAACTGGATGGGGAGAACGCATGACCCGTATCTATCTGATCAGACATGGACAGACCGAATGGAACAGGCAAGAGCGCTTTCGGGGCAGGTTGGACATTCCCCTCAATGCCATCGGACACGCTCAGGCCGCAGCGATTGCCGCCCATTTGTGCGCTCGGTCGATCACTGCGGTCTATACGAGTCCACTGCAGCGGACAGTGGAGACGGCCCGGCCAATCGCAACGGCACGTCAGTTAACGCCGCTCATCTTGCCCGGACTCATCGACATCGATTATGGCCAATGGCAAGGACTGGCACCAGCCGAGGTGCGACGCGTTTCGCCGGATCTGCTCGACCTGTGGTACACACGACCGCACGCGGTCAAAATCCCTGCGGGAGGAAGCCTGGAAGCAGTGAGAACGCTTGCGCTGCCTGCATTGTACGAAACTCTGTCCGATCACGATGGCGAAAGCCTCGCTTTCGTCACGCATCAAATCGTGATCAAAGTCCTCACCTGCGCTTTGCTCGGCCTCGATATGAACCACATCTGGCGCATTCAGCAGGACAACGGCTGCATCGATATATTCGACTGGGACGGGAAGCAGTTCACCGCCGTACTGATCAACGGGACAGCGCATCTCCCGCATTGAAACGACGGAGCCGCTGAAGTTCATTGCAGCTCAAAGGTGGTGATTATCGCCCCCTCATCATTCTTCAACACGACAATTTTGTCCGCATCACCCCACACGGGTTCCGCCCGGTTCCAATAGAGATCGGTCGGCGTATCTGTCCCCCGGCCGGAATGGATGTGCAACCTGGCATCCGACCACAAAACCACACTGGGAAAAGTGAACACATTCCCGGCCCCGTCATCCAGTGCCCACCCGGCGAGATCGACCACCGCCCCCCTGTTCGTAATGATAACCTCCTCAACCGCCAGCTCCCCCTGTCCGCGCACGGCGTCAATGAAGATCGCCTGTCCCAATGAAGACGGCGTCTCAGTCACTTCCGCAATTGTGGTGGGTGTGGGCGGCGTGACAGTCTGGCGCGCTGCACCCGTCGAGGTGGGGCTGGGTGTGGAAACAGGTGTAGGTGGGTCGAAAGGCAGAGGTGTCTCCGTGACGGTCGGTATGGGCGGCACGGTGGACGTCGGCGTCGGAGCTCCGTGCCTGGGGATCACCAGCTTCTGGCCTACCCCAATCCAGTTGGGGTTCTCGATCCCGTTTGCCGCCATCAATTCCTCCATGCTGACCCCAAATTGCGTAGCGATCAGCGACAGATTGTCTCCGGAGCGCACGACGTATACATCGGGTAGTTCCTGGCCGCTGCCGCCCTCAACCGCAAGCGACGTCACGGATACATCGACCGTTGCAGCGCCAATCGCCACCGTTGGCGTGGAAACAACGACCTGTTCAGATGGGGTAGGTGCACCCCGGTATCCAAACAACGAACTCAACACGAAGAACACGACGATGCTGATGCACAGAGAAATCAACGCATTGATCGCAAGGATCAAAACGACATTCGACCTGGTCCAACGGCTGGCGCCGACCAGCCCTCGACGTCGACCGGACGAAAAGTCAGAACGCCACGATGAATCGTCTCGTCTAGCCATCCGTTCATCCCCCGCCGCGTGTCATTAACCGGTTGCCGGACACTTTGGCAATCGAACACTCCGAGCATTCTGTGGGACATCGATTCGACCAGTGATATCCAATATCGCCCGTCACCACGCTGCACCTTGATGGCGCATACCGGCCAAATTCGTTGACGCTGTCCGAAAATGCTCACAGGATTATAACAGACTCCGATTTGAAACGCAATGCTTTTGTTATCTTCTTTGCCAAAACAACATCGACTGAGTATAATGTAAACACAACGAGGAGTGATACCATGACGAGAGCTTCCAATCGGGGACGAAATTCCGACCCGCATGGCACATCCACCAATTTGATTCAGGAGATACAGGTAGCATGGCAGCTTCTGCGGGATGGGCGTGTCCCCAGTTATGCCAAGATATTGCCCGCAATACTCGTGGCTGTGTATGTGTTATCCCCGATCGATTTCATTCCAGATCCGCTGCTTGGTCCCGGTCAAGTTGACGATGTGGCGATTCTGTTCTTGGGGCTGGCCCTGTTCCGGGCACTGGTGCCCGAGCACATCGTGCGGGAGTATTACGCCAAAGTGCAAGGGAAGACACCAAGCGATACGGAAAAGCCAAGGTCCACCGCAGCGGACAACGACTACGTCGATGCCGAATATCGGGTATTGCATGATGACTGAGAGGAGCGCGTGCCCTGCGCTGTCTTTCGTGGCCGCGCATCGTGCCACCAGAGAGCCTGTTTGTGATTGATGAGCAAATCTGACCTGCAATCTCCCAGCGAAGTTGCCACTGAATTGAATATTTCACCGTCGACACTGCGGCGCTGGTCCACAGAATTCGGCGATTTTCTGTCGGAGTCTGCCGGACGGCCCGAGTTATCCCCCCAGGGAGAACCCCTTCACCGTCGTTATACGGAGGAAGACGTCCGGTTGTTGGGAACGATCAGCCAATTGCTCAACAGAGGGTTGACCTATCGCGAGATCGCTGCCCAGTTGCAGAGAATGCGGCAGGGTTTGGGGCAGGAAACTCAGGGCGGCGAACTCACCGTGCTGCATGACCGGGATGAGCCGCACCCTGTCCTGTCGTCAGCGATTTCATTTCTTGGCAGCACCATGGAGCGGGTCGTCGAGGGGCAACAGGTCGTTTTGAGCAGCCAGCAGGCCAATCGCGACCTGCTCGGTCTGGTCATCCAGGACAACTTCAACCTCAAAGAGGAGAATTCCCGTCTCCGCGAGCGCATGCTCAAACTGGAACGAGAGCTGTCCGAATTGCAGCGTCAGGAGGATGCGCTGCGCCGCGAAGTCCTGGAGCGCCTTCTCGAGATGGAAAGAAAGGGGCAGGACTCCGACACGGTAGAGGCGGACGATCAGGGTTCGACGCCCCGTCCCAAAGGCTGCCTCACGCGGTGGTTGGGTTTCCTGTTCTAACGTCTTCACGCAGACACATGGAGGTACTCCCCAAAAGCCGATTCCCTAAAATGGTCCTCTCAGGGTTTTGTGGTGGGGTATGTGGCATTTCCGCACACGTTTGTTTTGACCCGCAGTCCCTAAAGCAAGCAGCGATGCCCCAGTTCTGCGATTCCTGGGCCAAAGCATTTGACTTTTGCTCCTCTCCGTGAGATAATTGTCCGGTCAGCATAACAAAGGATGACAACAATATTTCCTCCATTCTCCACGTCACGTTGCGTGCCATCTTTTGTAGCAAAACGAACTATTAGGAGGTATTACTGATGTCTGTTGAGGGTAGGGGTTTCTTCAAAAACGAGCCGATAACCTTCACGCTTCCAGAGGGTTGGAATCTGCTGGCCATGGCAGAGCCCAACTCCGTTCCTGCGGCTGAGGATGTAAGCGCCGTCGTCAAGACAGCGATCAACAACCCCGTCGGAATGGAGAGGTTGGATACCCTGTTCCCGCTGGAAAACCGGAAGGTGGCCATCATCGTCGACGATCAGACTCGTCCGACACCCGCTTATCAGGTTCTCATGCCGCTCGTCGAGATCCTGGCCGGTCTAGGCGTCAAGGATGACGATATCGACATCGTGATGGGCCGCGGCACGCACGCGATTGGCGACGAAAAGATCATTCGCGCCAAGATCGGTGATGAAGCGTACGAGCGTTTCCGCTTCACCATGCACGACCCGGATGACGAGTCCAAACTGACGTACATGGGCACCACGAGTCGTGGCAACAAAGTGTACATCAACAGCGTGGTGGCTGCTGCCGGGCTTGTCATCGCCATTGGTTTGTCCAACCCGCACTATTTTGCCGGTTACGGTGGTGGTCCCAAGATCATTCTCCCGGGCGTATCGAGCCGGAAGACCATCGCCTACAACCACCACATGATCTACGATCCGAACACCATGCCGGACATCCTCGAAGGAAACCCGATTTGGGAGGACATGCTGGAAACGGCACGTCTCGCCAAGCTGAAGATGAAGATCGATGTCGTCCTCAACCAGGACCAGCAGATCTACAAAGTGTTTGCTGGTGAAGTCGAAGCAGCCCAGGCAGCGGCTGTGGACGCTTTGAAGCAAATCTACGGCGTACCGGTCCCCAAGATGGCCGACGTGACGATCGCCTCGGGCTACCCGCTCGAGTCCAACCTGATCCAGTCCGGCAAGGCGCTCCTGAATGCCGACGTGGTCACCAAACAAGGCGGCGTCGTGATTCTCATTTCGGAGTGCTTCGAGGGCGCTGGCCCAATGTACTACGAGACTTTGTCCGAGCGGCCGAGTCCGGAGGATGTCATTGAGTGGATCGGCAACGGCAAGGCTTCGCCGACAGGTGGCCCGATGGCTGCCCGCGTCCGCGAACTGCTCAAGACCAAGAAGTTGATCGTCGTGACCGATGGCGTGGAAGCCGAAAAGTTGGCCGACATGGAAATGATCTATGCGCCAACAGTCGAAAAGGCCCTGGAGATCGCGGCGGCGCAGCACCCCAAGGCGGAGACAATCGTGCTGCCCGTTGGTGGATCCACTCTCCCGATCCTGCCACGCTAAGCTGCCATCCCAAACCCACGACTTGATTGCAGGTCCCAACGAGAGCCGGTT
>CAZPTF010000143.1:7899-9845 GCA_964589015.1 uncultured Anaerolineae bacterium | reverse complement strand
TTGACCATCTCTTGCACCTGAGGCTTGTTGGTCACATCCACGCGTACCGGCATGGCTTGTCCTCCGGCTTCCTCGATAAGAAAGACCGTCTCATGCGCGGCCTGGGCATCCAGATCAGCCACAACCACCGCCGCACCTTCTCGCGCAAGAGCGAGACAAATCTCACGCCCAATGCTTCTACCACCGCCCGTTACCAGTGCTATTCTATCCTGTAGTCGCATCCTTCCTAATGACACCTCCAGATCTGTATAGCCCACAGCCGTTCAATCCCAACAGGCGTACTGCGCCAGCTCAGTCCTTTCTTACGCACCATTGGCAAGATCACGTACAGGCAGTCATGCGCAGGCACTCGCGGATCGCGCCGCGCAAGCGCGCAAGCGCCTGCACGATGTCTCCCTGGCCAAAAATGGCAGAGCCAATCACCAGATAATCCGCACCCGCTCGTAAGACGTCGCCAATCGTACGCTCATTGACTCCGCCATCGATACCAATGCGTACATCCAGAGCCCGTTCACGCAGATAACGCCGCGTCATCTCGACTTTTGACAACGCGTGGGAATCGAACACCTGCCCGCCGAAACCCGGATTCACCGACATCACGATCACCAAGTCGAGTCGGTCCAGAAAGGGCCATACAGCTTCCATTGGACGGTCAGGGTTGACACCCACGCCAACTCCGATGCCGTAACTACGGATGTGCGCGATGGTCTTACCCAGGTCTGGGCATGTGTCTTCCTGGACCACAATCATGTCGCTTCCCAGACGGGCCAGCGAATCGATCAGATCGTCCGGATTCTCCAACTCCAGGTGGGGGACCAACGGCAAGGATGTCCGTTTCTTCAACGCCGGAATCAGGTCGAGACCAAAAGTGATATTGGGCACGTAATGCCCATCCATCATATCGATGTGTATTGAATTGGCGCCACCGGCCTCAGCGGCACGCACGGCATCACCCAGACAGGCGAAATCAGCCGCCAGAATTGAGGCGGTGATATGTATATTTTCAGGGTCTGCTACTATCATGTCTCCACGTCTCTTAACATTATCATTACGGAATCACGGGTGAACAGCCTGGCTCGGGCACTCATCCCCAGGGCGCTTGCCCGCGAACCCACGTACGACATTCCATCTCTTGCGGTTATCCTGACCGTGCTTGCGAGCAACCTCACTCATGCTCCCACACGCCAAGCCGGACCGTAGTTCGCCGCGGCCAGGATCGCCTCGACCATCGACAACTCGTTCGCCTTTCCGGTTCCAGCAATGTCGAAAGCCGTACCGTGATCTACGCTGGTCCGCAGGAACGGCAACGCAAGTGTCAGGCTGACTGTGCGGTAGAAATCCAGCGTCTTGGTGGCAATGTGGCCTTGATCGTGATACAGCGAGATTACAGCGTCATACTCACCCTCTTTAGCCAAATGGAACACGGCATCAGCGGGGATGGGACCAGACACATCGAGTCCTTCCCGTCGGAGTTCCGCGATCGCCGGAGCGATCTCCTTGATCTCCTCGTCACCGAACATACCATGCTCGCCGCCGTGGGGGTTCAGCGCCGCCACAGCCAGTTTGGGTTGGGGGAATCCAAGTCGCCGCATCTGGCTGGCACATTCCCGTGTGTAACTCGCGATGTTCTGCCTGGTGATGTGCCAGGCGATTTCCCGAAAGGGCAGGTGTCTGGTCATGAAGAAAACACGCAACGCACCGGTCATGAACATCGTCAACGCCGAAGATGCACCCGTCAGACCTTTGAGTATCGCGGTATGGTCCAAATAGGGCACACCGGCCTCGCGCAGACTTTCCTTGTTGATCGGTGCGGTCGCCACTGCGATCGCCTCCCCATGCAGACAGTAGCTCACGGCACGTTCGATAGCCGAGAAAGCCGCCAGACCACCTTCCCTGGATATCTTTCCGATGGGGGCGTTCTCCCCACCGGCATGCAAATCAACCAC
>CAZPTF010000143.1:4956-7799 GCA_964589015.1 uncultured Anaerolineae bacterium | reverse complement strand
ATCAGGACATCCATGTGACCACCACGTAACGCACCCAGAATTGCAGGAGCCTTGCCCTGTCCCCCAGCCACACCGATCACCGTGGGAATGCGCTTGAGCTCGGACAAAGTCACACCCACGGCCCGCTGGTTCAGGTCGATGGGGAGCTCGTTCCCGTGTATGTCGATATGGCGAGCACAGACATCACCAACGACGCCCATTTTCCGCAGGCCCGGCAGGTCTCCTTCATGAAGATACCCAGCGCGCACCAAACTGGAAAAGCCACTGGCAACCGACCCGATACCGACGATTGCAATGTCCGCGCGTCGTACCAGATTCAGCACTTCAGCGACATCGCGTTCCAGCATCAGCGCATTCTTCAGTTCCGGAGTTTCGACCAGGAGCGGAGCATGCAGATCGTAATACTTGCCACGGAGCAGTCGAGCGAATTCTTGCGCCAGATTGGCCCCGTCCACATCCTGGTTGCGTGCACCCACGCTGCCGATCATCTGAGCGATGATGATATTGGTATCGTGATCCAACGGACGAAAGGCGCGTACCAGTTGATAGAGCGCCGTACCCCACGCAATTGCGACAATCGAGTCGACCTTAAGCAACGTTCGCAGATAAAACGCAGCCGACATACCGAGTCTTTGCAGGATATCCTGATAACCCAACGTGTCCGCGATCATGACACGCGCTTCGCGCAGTGTAAAACGCGCGCACAGCCGTGTCTGCAGCTCTATCGAGCGTCGAAAAGGCGAATTGATGTAGACCTCTACAATCCCCTTCCGCCGCGCTTCGTCCAGAAGGCGGGACACCGTAGAGCGTGAGACGCCGATTCTGTCCGCCACTTCACGCTGCGTGAGGCCCTGGTCGTACGTCAGGATGGCCACTTCGGCCAATAACTCTTCTCTTCGATCATCCACTTCAGTCAACGTTGGAGTCATTGTTACGCCATTACCTGATCCTGTGCCAATAAGGCACGATTCCAGAGGGCCGGTGATTACCTACGCATGCCAAGACTGCCCCCTGTCTGTTTCTTCACCTCTGTTCGGCCACATGCCTGACCATTCCATGTAGCAGGTCCTTCATCGCCGGATAGGTCTTGCGATAGCTATCGAAATAGAAGCGATACATCTCGTGCGCTTCGCGATCAGGCTCGACTCGACCGGTGATCTGCACCATACTCGCCGCCGCAGCCGCGATCGAAGGATAAATGCCACCAGCCACCGCGCCCAACATGGCGGAACCGAGTGTCGCCGCTTCGGGAACCTTGGTCAACACGATTGGCACATTGCTGACATCGGCGTGGATTTGCATCCAAACCGGACTGTTGACCACACCACCACAGATGACGATCTCTTCCACTGCATAACCATTTTCCCGGAACAGCCCCAGATTCTGTTCGCTCCCGTATGCCACACCTTCCATGATCGCCCTTGCGACATGGGCCGGCGTATGGCGTAAGGAAAAACCCCACATCACGCCGCGGGACTCAGGGTCGGTATAGGGGCTGCGGTTGCCTTGCCAGTGATCCAGGACGATCAGACCTTCGGAGCCAGGCGGAATCTTTGCGACCTCTTCGTTCAAGATATCATACACACTGCCACCCGCAGCCTCAGCCTCCCGTGCCCAGGCGCCGCAGAAATGATCCTTGAACCATTTCATGATCGAACCACTGGAAGCCTGCCCCGCTTCAACCGTATATTGACCGGGAATTACCGCGTCAGTATAAGAACCCCACATTCCTTTTGCGTGCAGTTCGGTGGCCGATTGTCCCAACATCAAATGGGAAGAGCCGGTAATGAACGCCATCTTCCCCGGAGCGACCACGTTCAGGCCGACCTGCGCAACCAACGCATCGGCACCGCCCTCCGCTACTGGAATGCCAGCGGGCAAACCCAGATGCTCCGCCGCTTCCGCTGTTAGACCGCCCACGAGGACGCCCATGTCGAGCACCTCTTTGGGCATCTTATCCAGCATATCGCCCAGGCCGATCAACGCGAAGAAATCGGCCTGCCAGCCACCCACATTGCGATCGTGGTAACAGCGCAGGGCCGCGGTGTCGATGTTAGCAACGTAACGTCCGGTTAGACGGTAGGTCAACCAATCTTCACACTCACACAGATAGGTAGCTCGATTGTAGATTTCCGGCCGGTTTTCTTTCAACCACAGCGCCTTGCATGGAAACCACTCCGCCGAAACAGCCCCATACCCGTTATACTTCAGCGCAGGATGCCCACATGCTGCAATCCGTTTGGATTGCTCCGCTGCACGCAGATCCATCCAGAGAATGGCCGGCATCAAAGGACGAAACTGCTCATCCAATGCCAGCACAGTACAGGATGTCGTATCCGTACCGATGCCAACGATCCCGTCCGGCGGGACCTGGCTGTCCTCCAATGCCTGGTGAACAGCACGGCCCAACGCTTCCCACCATTCATCCGGCGACTGTTCAGCCCACCCCGGCCGCGGATGACTCAGCTTGTAAGATTGGGAACGAAAGATGACTGGCACCCCGTCAGCAGTGAAGATCCCCACCCGAACGCTCTCGGTACCGAAATCGATTCCCATCACATAAGGGCTTGACATGACCACAAATTCCTTTCTCCTGTGAAAAGTTGATACCTTCCTGAAAGGGCCATGCAACTACACGTACTCCGTCCGGACATCAGTTAGAACAGCACACGGATGAACACGGGTTCTGCTGCCAAAAGGTGACTTGATCATCCGCGCCCCGTGTCACCCGTGCGCTATCTATGTGAGACAAGGAGGGACAAGATCTCCGGACGTTCCCCGATCGCTGGCGATCAACCCCCACCACTATCACATCAGACGGATTTCTTCACGCGAGACCGCCA
>CAZPTF010000143.1:0-4856 GCA_964589015.1 uncultured Anaerolineae bacterium | reverse complement strand
CCCAGAGAAAGATCGAATTCGCCGGCCGCGACAGCGATGGTGATACCAGCCGAGATGACCATCAGCACCGAGCTTTGTCGCATAATTGTTATCACGTTACGGCTGGTCAAAAACTTGTCGGTAGCCAGAGAAAAAACAACAACCAAGACCAGAAACGCCACAATCGTGCCGTATCTGGTAACAAACATAGATAGGTCGAACCCTTTGCCAGCACGCAAGGATTGCGTTGTACTACCTGTGGATTTGGTCATTACTTAGTATCCCCCAAGATGAAAATGTTGTCGTCAAGCACCACGACCATCGCCAGCATCGGCCATCATCCAATTGAGTAGCTCTTCGTGGTCAGCTTCCGCCCGTGGGACCACACCGGTGATACGCCCTCCGCGCATGGCGACGAGCGTATCGGACAGGTACATCAGCTCCTCCATCTCGGAGGAAGCAACGATCACGCCGGCGCCGCGCTTGGCAAGATCACGGATAATCGTCCACATTTCGGCCTTCACACCGACATCGACGCCTTCAGTCGGCTCGTCGAAGAGAAAAAGCTTTCCCTGGACGTCCTGAGCGGCCAACAGCCATTTGCCAAAGACTACCTTCTGTTTGTTACCGCCGCTTAGATTCTTAACTTTGAAATCGAGAGATGGCGTAGCGATCTGCAAAGTGTTTACAATGCCCCGCACTGCGTCCGCCTCTTCAGCAGACGACACGACACCGGCATGTGTAAAACGCTGGAGAGATGGGATGACCACATTCTCAGATACCGACAAGGCTTCGATCAGACCTTTTTCTGTCCGTTTTTCCGGAACGAGAGAGACACCCAACTTCACAGCGTCTTCAGGAGTACGGATATTTACTTCGGAGCCGCGGAAGAAGACCTTCCCGGCACTGGGACGGCGGAATCCGATGATGGATTCCAACAGCTCAGTACGGCCAGCACCAACCACGCCGGCCAGACCCACAACCTCTCCGGAATGGACCTTGAGACTGATGTCGTCGAACCGTTCGCCAGAGAAGTCCCGCAATTCCAACAACACCTCGGCATTCGCAAGGTCGGACAGGTCAACCGCCTCATAGGTTACATCGCGGTTCACCATGAGCCGAACAACTTCCTGCTGGGTGACATCAGAAATATTGTGGGTTGCCACGTTTTTCCCATCGCGCAAAATGGTGATTCGGTCAGAGATAGCGAAGATTTCATCCAACCGATGAGTAACAAAGATAATGCCTATCCCTTCCTCACGGAGGTTGCGCATGGCCGCAAAGAGATGTTCAGATTCGCCTTTTGAGAGCGCCGCAGTGGGTTCGTCAAGGAGCAACACATCAGGATGTCCACGCAATGCCTTAAGGATGTCAACCAGTTGGCGTTCACCAGCCCCCAGGAATAATGCCTCAGTCTTGAGCGGCAAATCGATCCCGAAACGTTCGATCAATGTCTGAGCTCTGGCGCGCATAGACCGGTCGTCGATTACTCCGAAGCTGCCCGGTTCATCACCAAGGTAGATGTTCTCGGGCACAGTCAGGTGTGGAACCAGAGTCCGTTCCTGGTGAACAGCCGCGACTCCGGCCTCCATGGCATCCTGAGTGCTGCGAGGGCGCATTTCGCGCCCCCGCAGCAACATAGTCCCACTATCGGCACGCTCTGCACCTACCACGATCTTGACCAGAGTGCTCTTGCCCGCACCATTGACACCAACCAGAGCATGAATCTCCCCAGCTCGCAGTTCGAAATCAACGTTGTTCAGAGCCTGGACTCCAGGATAGGATTTCGAGATTTGTTGCGCCTGAAAGAGTGGTTCTATGTTATTCATATCCTACTCAGTTGCTCCCAATGCCTGCTGCATGTACAGGTCGTACATGTCCTTGAACATCCAGGTCGGCGTGTCCGCAGTTGGCAGGTTGAAGCCCTTCACCAACAGGGGCGTCGGCAGGTCGATGATCGGTACAGGGATCACCTCGAGGACCGGTCTCTTCAGACCGACGACCTGCTCCACGAAGTAAGCGACCATGTTGCCCCACAGCGGGAACGACTGGGACACGGTGGCGACCATCGGGTAGTCCTCTTCCTCGCGCATTCTGTCCACGGCGGGGATGTGACCATCGGCACCGACCACGAAGCACTCTTTCACCGTGCGGCCGCTCTGCAGGATCGCCTGCGACGCAGCCATGGCCGGCTCGTCCCACGGGCACCAGATCGCGTTGATGTCGTCGCCGTACTGCGTGAGCATGTCGGCCACGGCGTTCATTGTGACTTCGAAGAAGCCTTCGTAGAGAATGACGCGATCGTCGAGCGTCTTGATACCTTCGTTCTCGCTGAGGATAGCCGAGAAGATCTTACCGCGCTTGCGCGTGCCGTGGTGGAAGTTCGCCGTGATCCGCGCGATGTTGCCTTCGGCCTTGCCCTCACCCAGCATCCGCTGGATCAGGTACTCGCCCATTTTGGCCCCGATGTCGTAGTTGTTGGAAGCGATGTCACAAAGAGCGGGAGCCTTCCAGCCCGAGTCCACGGTGAACAGCGGAATTCCGGCTTTCTCCACACCCTGGAGCGCACCCTCAATGGACTCCATTTCGGCGAAACCGAGCACGATCGCATCGACACCAGCAGACACAGCGTCTTCGACCAGTGAGGCCGTCTTGGCAGCGCTTCCCTCACCGTCCTGCAACGGCGCGTTCCACTGTCCCTCGTACCCTTTCTTCTGGAGCCAGGCTTCCCAACCCTGCACGACGCCCTGGTCGCTCTGTGCCGCCATCTGGGTCATGATCAAGGCGATGTTGAGATTCATTTCGCTGTGTGGGCGTTCGTTCAGGTTCTTGTACATGTTGTTGACGGTGTACGCCTGAGCCGGGTTGGCAGCCACCCACTGGCCGAACGTCGCCGCCAATGCTGCCGCACCGGTGCCCTTCAGAAAATTCCTGCGAGACAATTCCATTGCGATTTCCCTCCTCATTGGGGTAAGATTTTCCGCGGCCTCATTACTGGCCACTTTCCACACTGAACCATACTTGTGCAACGATCTGCAGATGAACCAGACAACGCAATTCCGTGATTATCGAACCAGGGCCTCACCTCCTTAGAACGGGTACGGGGTGGCTGCACAAATGTGCAGCGAATTCACAAATGCTCTATCGGATATTATATCAGGTTTCACGCCCGCTGTCAACCCTTCGTTGACAATCTGTGATAATTTCATCACAAGTGGTTTTACGGCCAGTTTGTAACAGCGCGCCAGGGAAGCGAGAAATCGCCGTCGGGTTGGGCTGTTTGCGCCCACGCAGGCCCGCACCACGTGCTGGCGCACGGGAGCACACATCGCCTGCCTATCCTGAGAACGAGCGCGGCGAAACGGGTATTTCACAACCCAGGTGCAATGTCTCCATCTCAGCGGCGTCCGACACTGCCGGAACTAACCAGACATTCGGAACATCGGCTGAAATGCGCTATAATCATCCTACAAGATCCCATTACGCTACGGGAATGGCCCGCGCGGATTGATGTTAGAGATGGCGACTTGGGAGGGTAGGCGACATGGCTCGTAACGGTTGTGCACGTACGGTCGCAGGAATTGGAATTGCCGGAGCAATCGGCGCAATCGCATTTCAATATCTGTTTCGTCCCTGGGCTTCGCGTTGGGGCGCAGTGCTGGAGGAAGTCTACGCAACCTTGCCGGGAGATGAACTGATTCCTGATGCCAAGGGGCAATCGACCCACGCGATCACCATCCATGCGCCAGCTACGGCAATCTGGCCGTGGCTCGTGCAGATTGGACAGGGACGCGGCGGGTTCTATAGCTACGATTGCCTGGAGAACCTGTGCGGATTGGATATTCACAGCGCGAATGAAATCGTTGCGGAGCTTCAGAACCTTAAGGTCGGTGACATCATTCGCATGCACCCGGAAGGCGGGAGCGAGGTGGTCATCCTGAATCCGGAGCGTGACCTGGTGCTTTTCGCGGATCCGGCCACGCAGACCGGACGGCCCGCCGAAATCAGGGGAACGCCCGGCAGCGAGCCGCTCGATTTCGTTTCCACATGGGCACTCTATCTCAGGCCCATCGACGCTCACAATACGCGGCTCATTGTCCGCTCGAAAGGCAACTGGAACTCAAACGTCAAGGCTGGCTTGATGTGGGGCGTCTTACTCGACCCCGTCACGTTTATCATGAGTCAGAAGATGCTGCGCGGCATCAAAAGACGCGCTGAGAGCGCCAGATAACCATACCCGCTCCAGGGTAGGCTGCGAACAGACCAACTGCAGGGAATGCAGTGAAACGCTCTATTCACACAGGCCTCGTATCAACACAGAGCAGTGCACACCAGGGAGGACAACTGGAAAATTATGGAGAAGATCGAAATCAAAACCAATTTTGTCGGCTACCCCATGCCGGTGGTCCTGGTGGGAGCGGTTGTAGCCACGCGGCCCAATTTCATGACGGCGGCCTGGATAACGCACGTCAATTACGCCCCGCCGCTGATTGCCGTCGCGATCGGCAACTCACACCACTCGCGGAAAGGCATCGCAGAACACCGCCAGTTCAGCGTCAATATCCCGGGGCGGGAGATGGTTGAGATCGTTGACTATTGCGGACTGGTCTCGGGCAACAACGTCGATAAGTCGGATTTGTTCGAGACGTTCACCGGCAGACTGGAGTTCGCGCCAATGATCGCGCAATGCCCTCTGACCCTGGAATGTACAGTGGTAGAGTCTGTGGAGCTGCAGGCAGACACCCTGTTCATTGGTGAGATCACAGGCGCTTATGCCGATGAGCAGTGCATGACTGGCGGAGCACCGGATGTCGAAAAGATCCAACCGTTCGTGCTGACCATGCCTGACAACAACTACTGGCTGCTTGGAGACCATG
>CAZPTF010000142.1:0-9851 GCA_964589015.1 uncultured Anaerolineae bacterium | reverse complement strand
GCTGCCGTGATCGTCTTGGCGCTAGCGCCCCATTTCTATGTGTTGTCACGGGTGATCATTGCCGATATCCCTTCGTTGGGGCTGTCGTGTCTCGCGCTGTGGATGGCGGTCCGCTACGAACGAAGTGGACGGTGGCGCTGGTTGGTGGGCTGCGGGCTGATTCTGGCCTGGGGTATATTACTGAAACTGACTGCGGGACTGGTCGCGCCGGTTATCGTGTTCCTGGTGCTGTTGCGCGATCTGAATGGTGTGTGGGTAGGTCGGCGGGCATGGGGACCCGCTCTTCGCCGGGTCGCATGGAGTGCGCTGGCGCTGGGTGTGCCCGTCCTTGCACCGCTGGTTATCGTGTTGTGGGCATATCCCACGCGCCCGCTGCTCGATCAGGTGGTGGTCTTGCTGCGGACACAGCAGGATACGTTTGTGCCGGACTGGACGGCAAACGCCCTGCTGGTGGGGCGATATCTGGTGTGGGACAATTTCAATATCGCATTGAACCGCGGGCTGACCGCGCTCGGAATCGCGGGCGCCGTTGCCCTGGCCTTCCGTTCGCGGAACGATGCGTTCGTGTGGACGCTGTGGACGGCGATCGTCCTGCTCGTCCTGCTCGGCTACGCGCCGCTGTGGCCGCACCTGCTTAGTCCTGTCTTGTTCCCGCTGGCGGTGGGAGCTGGTGTTGCGGTGGGCAGGCTCTACCAGTTGTTGCGCGCGGGGTGGCAGACGGGGCGGACGGCCCAGGGCACGGCGCTGCTGGTGCTGCTGTTCGTTGCAGTGGGGATGTACGGGTACGATCTTCCGGGGATACTCGTCGAAGATGCGCGGCGTGGTCGCGCACCGGATAGCGCTGCTGCCGCCGCAGCGATTGCGTTCCTCCGGCAGCGGACCGCTCCCGACGACTACGTGCTTACCGACGAGCCGCTGCTGGCCTATTATGCGGACCGGCGCGTTCCGCCGAATCTGATCGATTGTTCCGTGGTGCGGATTGCCAGCGGGCAACTGACGGTGGCAGATCTGATGCGGGCAACGGAAGACTTCGCTCCTGCGGCGGTGGTGTTGTGGCGCGACAGCCGGTTCTCGGTATATTTGTCCGATTACGTGGCCTGGTTGCAGGAGCGTTATGTACTTGGTTGGGAAGAGGATGGCGATGGCCGAATTTACCTGGTGCGCCGTTAGCCTCCGGCCCCACGCTTGCAAAGAAAACTTGCGTTGACGAAATGCGCTTGTCGTATACGAAAATAAGGAGGTTTTTTAGAGGATCATGAGTACTACATTTATGACTGCGCCCCAGTTGTTCTTCACGTCGGAGTCGGTGACTGAGGGGCACCCCGACAAGATCTGCGATCAGATATCGGACGCCGTGCTGGACGCGATTTTCACTAACGACCCGAATGCGCGCGTTGCCTGCGAAGTCGCCACGACGACTGGGCTGATCGTCGTCATGGGAGAGATCACGACGTCGACTTACGTGGACATTGCAGAGCTGGCCCGTGAGACAATTCGCGATATCGGGTACACCCGTGCGAAGTATGGGTTCGATTGCGATACGTGTGGCGTGATCGTTTCCATAAAGGAACAGTCGGCGGACATCGCTCTCGGTGTCGACAAGGCGCTCGAAGCCAAGCGCGGCGAGATGACGGACGAGCAGATCGAGGCGATCGGTGCCGGTGACCAGGGCATGATGATCGGCTTCGCCTGCGACGAGACGCCGGAGTATATGCCACTGTCCATTGCGTTGGCCCACAAGCTGTGCCGCCGGCTGGCGGAAGTCCGCAAAGAGAAGATCCTGCCGTATCTGCGGCCGGACGGGAAATCTCAGGTCACGGTGGAGTACAGCTATGGCAAGCCGGTACGGGTGGATACCGTGGTGATCGCCACGCAGCACGACGCCAAGGTCAAGCTCGAGCAGATCGAGGCCGACGTGAAGGAGTATGTCATCAATGCGGTTGTGCCCGCGGAGCTGCTCGACGCGAACACCAAATACTATATCAACCCCACCGGTCGTTTCGTAACTGGCGGCCCACTGGGTGATGCCGGTTTGACCGGGCGCAAGATCATTGTGGATACTTACGGTGGAGTCGCGCGGCACGGTGGCGGTGCGTTCTCCGGAAAAGACCCCACGAAGGTGGACCGTTCGGGTGCGTACATGGCGCGTTACATCGCCAAGAACGTGGTCGCAGCGGGGTTGGCAGAACGTTTCGAGATTCAGGTGTCCTATGCTATCGGTGTCGCCCGTCCGCTGTCTGTGATGGTCGAGACGTTCGGCACAGGCAAGGTCGCTGATGATGTCATCCTCGGTCTGATCAACAAGCACTTCGATCTGCGGCCTGCCGCGATCATTCGAGACCTGGACCTGCGGCGGCCCATCTATCATGCGACCGCAGCGTACGGCCACTTTGGCCGGGACGATATCGATGCCCCGTGGGAGAAAACGGACAAGGCCGACGTCCTGCGCCGTGAAGCAGGTCTCGCCTGATCGTTCATTGATGCTTAGTCTACGCCCGCTCCTCGCCCGAAGCGGGCGTTTTTCTTGCCTGGGTCTTGCCAGGACAGGGCGGATGTACAACGAGAGAGAGTACGGTTGGTCAACGCACTCACCATCAAGGTCAGTCCGCGGATGGCCGGTTTGCGGAGGAAGCCGGCTTAGTTTCGGGGTGGGCCCGAGGAATCTCGTGCGATCAGCGCGACATCCAGGGTTACCCTTTGCCCGGGGGAGCTATCCGCCTCGGTCATGTGCGCACAAAGTATGGAGAAAGCCTCCTCTCCAAGCCTGGCCGTAGGTTGTCGGACTGTGGTCAATGTCGGATTGGATAGAGATGATACCCAAATATCATCGAACCCAACGATCGAAATGTCTTCAGGTACGCGCAGCCCGACTTCGTGTAGGGCGCTCAGGCCTCCCAGGGCCATGTAGTCGTTGCCAAAACAGACCGCGGTCGGTGGTTTTTGCGTATCGAGCAGGAGCCGAACCGTCTCCCTGGCATGTGTGAAGTCAAACCTGGGATAGTGAATTATCCATGATTCGGGTGTTTGGATGTCGGCCTCGGCCATTGCCCTATGGAAACCGGCCAGCCGCTCGATCGTTGGCATACCGTCCAGACGACCCGTGACATAAGCAATATCGCGATGTCCGAGATCTAACAGGTGTCGTGCCGCCAGATATCCGCCTTGGCGATTGTCCGCGGTCACAACATCGAGCGATTTGTCATCTACAAACCAGTCAACGACAACCACTGGCACGCGATGCCCTTGGGCATACTTCACTGCGGTCAGGTTATCAGCCGAGAAGGCAATGATTATCCCGTCAACCTGTTTGCTTAGCAGTGTTTTGATCTCGGCATACTCGAGTTCCAAATCATAGTGGGTAATACAGACCATTACCGTGTATCCTGCCTCACGAGCTTTCGCTTCGATTGCCGTGGACAACGTACCATAGAAGGGATTTGCGATATCGGGAACAATGACTCCGATCGTGCAGGTCCGTTGGTTCCGCAGGTTCCGTGCGAGCGCATTGGGTTCGTAGTGCAGCTCATGCATCGCTTTGTACACCCGGTCACACAGCTCGGGGCTGACGAAGCGGGTGTTGTTGACAACGTTCGAGACGGTCGCCGGCGAAACCCCGGCGGCGGCAGCCACTTGTTTTATCGTCGCTCTCATCGCATGCCATACTCCGTTCTAGAAACTGAGCCGCTCCTGATTATCCAGGTAGCGGCCATTGTACGCGTTCACGGTGATATGTCAAAAAAATGCTTGACAAAGGCATCACTTAGTGGTATCATAATTTTCACATCCTGTAAATCGTTTTACTGGCTTCACTGGCTGCAGTTGATAACACGGTTCCTCGTTGGAATTGGGTCAGGCGACTTGACAACCGCCATGCGTTTTTATCGATGCCGGATAGACTGATCTGACGCCGGAGTTCGCAAAAAGGCGTGTTGCGGGTTCTTCGTGCGCGCCGTAGAATGCGGATGGTGTCGTTCAGGCATTGTGCGGAGGTCAAGCGGTCACCCAAATCCCCTGACAATATCCGAATATGGGTAAGATGCATCTTGCAGTTCTTGAATCATCGTCTTTTCTGCTGTATTTCGAGGAGGAATGAGTGTGTCAGACGAATTCATTCTGGAAACGCGTGGTATCTGCAAGTCATTTCCGGGTGTCCGTGCACTGAATAATGTCAGTTTAGCGGTCAGGCCGGGAGAAATTCATGCCCTGGTTGGAGAAAACGGTGCAGGCAAGTCCACTCTCATGAAGATTTTTTCGGGCGCCTACACAAAGGATGCGGGCGAAATCCTGCTCCGTGGTAAACCCGTCGAAATCGAAAATCCGGCTCATGCGCAGCAACTGGGCATTTCCATCATCTACCAGGAGTTTACGCTGGCTCCTCATCTTTCGGCCGAGGCGAATATCTTCATTGGCCGAGAGCCCCACTCCAAATTCTTGCACATCATCGACCGCAAACGAATACGGAGGGATGCGCAGGTCCTCATTGATGATCTCGGTGTGGATATCGATGTCTCGCGCCTGGTGCGCGATCTGAACGTGTCGCAGCAACAGAGTACCGAGATCGCCAAGGCACTGTCCATGAACGCAGACATCATCATCATGGACGAGCCGACGTCCGCACTCGCAGAATCCGAAGTGGATACGCTCTTCGCTGCCATCAGGCGGTTGCAGGCCAAGGGCATTACGTTTATCTACATTTCCCACAATCTCGAAGAGGTGTTCGAGATATCCGACCGCATATCCGTTCTGCGGGACGGCGAATTGATCGGGACGCGCGAGACATCCGAGCTCGAACCGCGCGAAGTGATTCGCATGATGGTCGGACGGACTCTGGATGATCTGTTCCCCAAGACGGAAGCCGAGATCGGCGGCCCGCTTCTGGAAGTCAAGAACCTTTCGCGGCATGGCGTGATCCATGATGTATCCTTTACCCTGCACAGAGGGGAAATCCTCGGCATCGCCGGGTTGTTGGGGGCAGGGCGCACTGAATTGGTCCGGTGCATTTTCGGGGCCGACCGGCCAACCTCCGGCGAAGTCTGGGTAGGTGGGAAGAAGACCAACATCCAGTCACCTCAGGATGGGGTAGCTGCCGGAATAGGCTTTGTTCCTGAAGACCGCAAACAGCAGGGGCTGTTTTTGGGCCTTGCTATGCGGATCAATACCTCTGCGGTCGTGTTGCCGAAGCTGGCGAATGTGGGATTCATCGATCGCAATGCGGAACGCTTGCTGACGGATGAAAGTATCGCTGCTCTGCAAATCAAAACGGCAAGCCAGGAACAGATCGTTGGCGATCTCAGTGGCGGCAACCAGCAGAAAGTCGTTCTGGCCAAGTGGCTTGCTATCAAACCGAAGGTGCTGATTCTGGATGACCCGACGCGTGGCATCGATGTCGGCGCCAAAGTGGCGATTCACATGCTGATGGGCGAGTTTGCCAGGCAAGGTGTGGGCATTATCCTGATATCCTCTGAGCTCCCCGAAGTACTCGGGATGAGCGATCGTATCCTGGTGATGGACAGCGGCAGGGTCAAGGGAGAATTTTCGCGAGAGGAAGCGACCCAGGAGAAGATCATGCTGTGTGCGACGGGCCAGCGCGGGAGACTGGAAGTGATATAATCGTCTGCTTCGTGTGTCACACGGATACGCGCGTTTGCCAGCCCACCTGTGACTGGACCGGAAGAGCAATCATTTATCCTGATTCTTTCTCGAAGCAAGGAAAGGAGTAACGTATGGCAGAGCAGTCGAGTAAACCGGCAAATCCGACTCACGATGGATCTAAAGCGCCATTGAAGCCAAGGCGGGACGGCGGAGGCGTCTTGCGCAGAATACTCGCTTTCAAGGAGGCAAGTATTCTGGTCATCTTTTTCCTGCTATGTGCTGTGTTGTCGCTCGTTTCTCCATACTTCCTGACCGTTGACAACCTGACCAATGTCGTGCGCCAGTTCTCGATGACCGCTATCATTTCCGTGGGGATGACAATGGTTATCATCACTGCGGGTATCGACCTGTCGGTGGGTTCGATTGTGGGCTTTGCCGGCTGTGTGACAGGCTGGATGTTGGTCGACGGGTACACGGTCTGGTTTTCAATTTTTGTCGGTTTGTTGGTTGGCATTCTCGTCGGTTTCGTCAATGGTTCGCTCGTCGTATGGATTGGCCTCCCTCCTTTCATCGCTACCTTGGGTACGATGGGTATTGCGCGGGGGTTGGCTCTGGTCATTACCCGCGGGTACCCGATTCAGCCATTTCCTGATGAGTTCTTGTGGATCGCACAGGGCTATGTCGGCCCAATCCCAGTGCCGGTTTTCGTCATGGCTGTGGTGCTGATTCTGGGACACATTTTCCTGTCGCGCACGACCTCCGGCAGGTATCTCTATTGTATCGGCAGCAACCCGGTGGCTGCGCGTTTGTCCGGTATCAACGTCAACAGAACGCTCATGTTGGCCTACACGATTACGGGTTTCGTTTCGGCCATTTCTGCGGTCATTCTGATCGCTCGTTTGAGCTCCGCCCAGGCCGACAACGGTACGGGGTGGGAGCTGGATGTCATCGCGGCGACTGTCATCGGCGGGACCAGCCTCGCCGGCGGCGAAGGTACCGTCTTCGGGACGCTGATCGGAGCGGCAATGATGGGCGTTATCAGAAATGCGCTGATTTTGTTACGTGTTTCGGTCTACTGGCAAACGGTGGTCATCGGATTGGTGATCGTCGCAGCGGTGACGCTGGACGTTCTCCGGCAGCGCAGCAAGGCGATCTGATGTAGGGTTGCCTGTGGCGGACGACCCTTTGAAGCAGGTGTTTCTGGTGCCGACCAGGGACACACTCAAATCTACGCGGGTGGAAGGAGCGGAAACTATGAGCAGGCGAGGTGCTTACCTGTCGGCGATATTGATCGGCTTGTTGTTCCTGGGTTCTCTGGCGCTTACTGGCTGTGATGTGTTTAGGCGGTCCGATTATAAGCGGGCGGATAAGGGCGAGTTCACCAAACCCACCCGCATACCTCTGACAGTCGAAGAGGATTCGGTCTTCACCCAGGGCGAAAAAGTGACGGTGTGTGAAGTGTCCGTATCGGTCGATAACGTAGACCGCAAGCCGGGTGAGGGATCAGGGGGAAAAGATCTGGTGGTCCTGACTTTGTCGGTCACTAACGAGACAACGCAAAAAAACTTCGCGATTATCCCATTTGACTTCTATCTGAATGATAGTGAAGGGAAAGTGATCGAGATCTCCTACAGTGCCTATCTCGATAACCCGATGGACTCCGGATCCTTGAAACCGGGCGAAACCGTGACCGGTGACGTAGCGTATGACGTGGCTGCAGGGAAAGAAGATTTGAGTTTCTTCTGGATGCCGGGCTGGTGTTCGGAAAAGGTTGTCATCAAGTTCAGCTAGCGAATCCGGAGTGTGCAGACAGTTTGCCCTGGCAAACAACTTGTGCACTGCAGTGTTTACCGTGAAATCAGCAGTCTCGAAGAGGAGGATCATTCATGGGGAAAACAATGCTTGCTGCCGCATTCATGGGCGATGGCCAACTGGAGCTGCAGGAACGCCCGATTCCTGCGGTAAAAAACAGCGATGATGTCTTGCTCCGGGTGACGGCAGCCAGCGTTTGCGGTAGCGATATTCAGATCCTAAATGTACCCCCTGGGCATCCGGCAACGGTGGGCGCCATACTGGGGCATGAATATACCGGTGAGGTCCTTGCAGTGGGGAATAGTGTCCGGCATGTTGTGCCGGGCGATCACGTCATCATCTCGCCGGACCTGCGCTGCGGCTACTGCTATTTCTGCCAAAGCGGTCGGACCAATATGTGCGAGAACCGTACGACCCTCGGGATTTTTCTCGATGGAGGCTTTGCCGGGTACAACGTTGCGCCCGCACGGGCCGTATTCAAGGTGGACACACGGGTCCCTCCGGCGATTGCGGCAATGGGTGAGCCCCTCGCCGTCACTCTGCACGGTGTCGGGCGGGTCGGCATCCAGCCCGGTGACTCCGTCGCCATCCTGGGAGCGGGACCGATTGGGACGCTGTTTACCCTGCTCGCGAAAATGTGCGGGGCAGGGCGCATCATTGTCTCGGAGCCGGCCGATGGTCGCCGCGAATATGTCGCCAACCTGGGTGTCGATGCCGTCGTGAACCCAAAGGAACAGGATCTGCGAGATGTCGTTATGGGGCTGACCCCGCGTGGCGCTGACATTGTGGTGGATGCAGTGGGGGCATTGTTCGGCCAGGCCATGCAAGTCACGCGCCGAGGTGGCAAAATCCTGCTGTTTGGCGTCAATGCTCGCGCTGAAACCACATTCCGCCAATTCGCTATCACCGACAATGAGTTCGATGTGTTGGGCAGCTATATCTTCGACAATACTCTGTTTCCCAGGGCGCTCAAAGTCCTGGAATCAGGTACGCTTCCATTGGAGAAGCTGATCACTCACCGTCTGCCGCTCGAACAAATTCACGATGGGATTCGCCTGTTGAGGAGCGGCGAGGCATTGAAGGTGATCGTTACACCCTGAATCGGTCCGGATTGGTTTGGCGGTATGCACAGGCGTAGCCACAGCACCGTTCCAAATGGCGTACCTGTGTGGTTGAATAAACGCGGTGAATTGAAGGGAGGGCAGTCGGATCACGCAAATGGGGAGGGGTGACTTAAGGGGGTGATCTGCCCCGGACACGTGACAGGTCACATGGTGATGTCGTATTGAAACCAGAAGCTCTACTAAGGAGGGTAAATCGTGAGAATTCACAAGGCGTTCGCTATCTTGATCGTGGTCTCCATGTTGTCTACGCTGTTCGCTATACCGGTGCTGGCCCAGGACCCGCCGGTGACTGCTGACGATATTGAAGGTATGGTCACAGAAATCTCCGCCGTAGTCGAGCCCGTAGCGGAAAAGGATCCAAATGTCGATGGTGCTGCCGTCGTTTCCGGCATCAGGTCCAGCCTGTACGACGCCTTTGGTGTGATGCCGAAATGGAAGTCAGCCGGCAAGGATGTGAAAGACATGACCATCCTGGTTGTGCCTAAGTCCGTGGGGCATCCCTATTGGGCCGACGTAGAAAAGGGTGTCGCAAAAGCCGCAGAAGACACCGGTGCGAACGCGATCTTCTCCGGTCCGACACAGGCCGATGTGAACAAGCAGATCAGCCTGATCGAAGACTATATGGCGACTGGCTTGGACGGTCTGGCAATCTCGGCGCATGATCCTACGGCTCTGATCCCGCTGATCAGAAAATCACTGGATGCGGGTATTCCGACCATCATGTTCGATGCGGACTCCCCGGATAGTGACCGTTTGATGTACATTGGTACGGATAACGTCGTTGCCGGGCAGATGGCAGGGCAGGCACTGGTTGATCTCTTGGATGGCAAAGGCAAGGTTATTCTGATCACGGCTGGTTTGGCCGCTCTCAACCTGAACCAGCGCCTGGACGGTGCCCGGCAGGCCATCGAAGGCACCGAAATCGAGATCATCGGCCTCGAAGCGCACAATGAGAACCTGGATAAGGCATACGACATCGTGGAGAACGTGGTCACCGCCAATCCGGACCTGAAGGGGATCTACATGACCAGTGGCGCACATGTCGCTGCTGAAGCCCTCAAGTCCATGGGCAAAAAGCCTGGTGAGATTGTTGTGGTTGGATTCGATGTGTTCGATCCAATGCCGGAACTCATTCGTGAAGGCTACATCTCTGCTGCTGTCAGTCAGCGACCTTTCCTGATGGGCGACCTCTCGGTGAAATGGCTCATCGACCTGATCCAGGGCAAGAGAAAACCGCCCGAGTCGAAGGTTTTGGACACAGGCACGATCCTTGTGACTGCGGATAACCTGGAAGAGTATCTCTCTGCGCCACATTGATCGTAG
>CAZPTF010000141.1:0-9888 GCA_964589015.1 uncultured Anaerolineae bacterium | reverse complement strand
CAGCAGACAGCAAGCTCCGGCGGAAAGCTCAGCTATGGGCTTACCCTATCGCCTTCCGGGATCGATCCCCACGTGAACGCCTCTTCCGAGTTGGGGATTCCCCTCACGAGCGTGTACGATCCATTGGTCTGGGAGACCAAACAAGGGACGTTCGTGCCCGGTTTGGCCGAGTCCTGGGAGATCTCTCCCGATGGGCGCACCTATACTTTCCAGCTGCGCAAAGACGTGGTCTTCCACGATGGGACGCCGTTCAATGCGGCGGCGGTGAAGGCCAACATCGAGCGCATCGTCGCTCCGGAGACCAAATCGCAGAAAGCCGTGCTGATGCTCGGTCCTTACGATCATACCGAAGTCGTGGACGACTATACCGTGCGGCTCGTGTTGCACGAACCCTTTGCCCCGCTGTTGAGCGCGCTGAGCCAGGTCTATCTGGCGATGGCCTCGCCCGCCGCCCTGCAGCAGTGGGGCGTGGACTACCAGATGCACCAGGTGGGGACGGGGCCGTTTCAGTTCAAGGAATACATCCCGGGTGATCACCTGACGTTGCTCGCGAATCCTGACTACAACTGGGCGCCCGATTTCTTCGCGCATCAAGGCCGGCCCTATCTGGACGAGATCGAATTCCGCTTCTTCACCGAACCGGCGGTTCGCGCCCTGGCGCTCGAAGGGGGCGAAGTACAGGTCATGGGAGAGATTCCGCCGCTCGATGCTGTGCGTCTGGAGAGCGATGCCTCTCTGCAAGTCCTGCCTGTGGCGATCCCCGGGCAGACGCTGCAGGTCTTCATCAACACTGCGAAACCTCCCACAGACGACCTCGCTGTACGGCGTGCGCTGCTCTATGCCACCGACCGCCAGACGATCGTCAACACCCTGTTCGGTGGGTTCTCTCCGGTTGCAGAGGGACCCCTGAGCTCGATTACTTTCGGCTTTGACCCGGCCATTGCTGGCAAATACCCGTTCGACCCGGCAAAAGCCGGCCAATTGCTCGCAGATGCGGGGTGGGTGGACCGGAATGGCGATGGGATGCGCGAAAAGGACGGCCAACCGCTGCGGCTCGACGCATATTTGATGACCTGGGGGTTTATTCCCGAGATTGCCGTGATGTTGCAGGCGCAGCTCAAGGATGTGGGCATCGCGCTGCAGAACGAGACGGTGACTTATCCCGCGGCGCTGGATGCGGCCCGCGCAGGCAAGCACCATCTGATCCCCTTCAACCTGAGCGATGCCGATCCCGACGCCTTGCGCACGTTTTTCGACTCGGCGAATACGCCGGATGGCTTCAACTGGTCGAAGATTGTAGATGCGGAGCTGGACCGCCTGCTGCTGGATGGCGCGCGCACGTTAAACCTGGAAGAACGCGCACGAATCTATCGCGAAATCCAGCAACGGATCATGGACGAGGCGCTGATCATTCCCATCCGCGAGTATGTCAATATCAACGCAGCCAGTGCACGTGTAAACGGGCTGCAATACGACGTGCGCGGCTGGTTCCCGCTCTTCTACGACGTCTACCTGGAGCCGTAACCGCGCTGCAGCCGGGATATCTGGCGACAAGTGTAGCGCTTTTGACACGACCAATGCGCTGGAGAGCACGCCCACTGGAGCAGACTGTGCCAGTCCGCAGGACTTCGTATCCTTAGCGCGGGGCTTCAGCCCCGCAGCACTCGCGGCTGTGTGTCCACCGCGAGCGTGGACAGTGTAGGAAAAAGCCCGGTGGCTGGGGTAAGGCCATCCGGGCGGGTAAAGCGGGGAACGAACAGCGTCTCAGCCCGGCGACGGGCTTCGACCCAAAGAGCTCAATCGGGGTATTTGTAGCCATTCGAATTGTGCGGTGCCTCGCTACTTCTGGCTACGGCCAAGTTGTTAACCTAACCCTGGTCAGCGCCTACCACCACCAACCGCCCCCCCAATAGGGGTATGAATAGCAGTAGGTATAACAGGTTGTGTAGTACCCGTAGTTCCAATAAGGATAGCCACCACCCCAGTACGGATAGTGATGAGAACCCCAGTAGGGATAGTAACCTCCCCACGATGGATACCACGGACTCGGTCCCCACGCAGAGGCCACTGAAGTGAGGACCGCCCCTAACAGTAGGGCAACAATGAACGCCACAACAAGCAGTCTGACATACTTTGACATTTGTCTCCCTCCTTAGACATTCCTAGCGGCCACAACCCCGAAGACGAGCCGAATGTACCTGTATTATATCATAGCTTGGTTCAAACTGTCAATCGAAATGGTATGATTTTGTTCCCTTATTTCATGCCTATACCAAATCTCCACCAAATCTCCACTTTTCTTAACAGTTAATCGCGGAAGAATTCGACGATTTCCGCCTCTTCTTCTTCGCTCGGCATGACTTCGATGAAGCTGACCCGATTCCACGAAAAAATGAAATAGGTGCACTGCTCGTCGATATAGGTCAACGGCTTACCGTCTTTCCTGCGCGGGTTGACACAGCGAAAGCTGACCGCGTGCGGCTCGGGCAGTTCTTCCATTTCGGCAACCATGGGATCCTCATTGAGGAGATGGACGATGACAGTGTAGGCCATTTTGTTCCTCCTGTGAATCAGAAGATGATCTTGATAGTCAGTTTCCCCAGCTGTACTACGTCTCCGGAAGCCAGGGGACGAGCCAGATAGGGTGTGAGCGGAGCGCCGTTCAGCGTGCTGCCATTGACGCTGCCCAAATCCTCGATCTCGAGCGTACCGTTCGTAAAGAGGATTCTGGCGTGCCGCCGCGAGACGCCATGCTCCATCCCGCCATAGGCGGCGAGATTGACATCGGGGTAGTTGTTGTTGATCGGATCCAGCCGCCCGAGCAGCAGGTCATTCTTCAAGGGCACAGTGATTCGTTGCAGGGTCTCGCCGATCAGCAACATGACCGCATCGCCGCTGTCGGTTCCGTCGATTTCTTCGGTTTGCTCCGGCTGCGCTGGTTGCGGGTCTTCTGCTGCCCCGGATGGCACGCCGTCACTATCCGGGTCTGAGAAACGAATCGCGGTCGTTGTTCTGCCGCTGGCGCTCAGATATTCCCCGCATTCGCTGCAGAAGAGGGTATTCAATGGGTAGATGGTATCACATTTTGGGCACTTAATCATGTCAGTTCCTCTGTGGCTTATTGACCCAGGTGGATCCAGCTGACAGATTTCGCGTGCCATATTTCAGCCGTTTCTGGCCTTCCGCCGATAACATTCCGGTATTGCGCAATTGTCCGGCCTCCAGCAGTGTGGCCCGGGCGAGCTCGGCCTCGCCCATGTCCAACAGGCGAGTCGCCAGTGTTTCCAACCGGCGGGTGGCGTTCGCTACCTGTCCTTTGTCGATTGCTACCATTGCTTTCTGTTGCATCTGCCACATCGCGATGTTGTTGAGCGCAGAGACGACGCGCTGCGGCACGTGCTGAGACTCAAACGCGCGCTCGACAAACTTGACGGAGACGAAACGATTGACGTGGATTGCTTCAGCGCGGTTTGTCAACGGCAATACAGTATCCAATGCGATCAGCGCCAGGTGATGTTGTCCCGCCGCTTTGGGTGGGACCAGCAGCTCCAGCAGGACGCTGGGACCTGTCTTGATCCCGATCGCGCCCAACTCGAAGGAATTACCATCGAGCGGTAACTGGCTCAGCACAGGCGAAATGCGGTAGGCGCCACACAGTGACGTACCCTGCTGCGTGTGTACCGTAAGGGTTGCTTCCTGAGCGAGGATATCCGCTAACTGCTGCACCTTGTTCTGGAAAAATTCGACAATTTCTTCCGCATACTGGAGATAATGGGAGTTGCCACCACTGCGCTCGGCAATCTCGTCCAGCAACTTGTCGTTCCAGTCGGAACCGATGCCTACTGTGCTGATGCCGATGTGGCGTTGGTTGGCCTGCTGCGCTGCATCGACACACAGTTCCGCATCCCCGTATGTCTGTCCATCGGTCAACAGGATGACGTGATTGACATATCCGGCGGAAACGAACTGTGTGACCTGCCGGATACCTTCCGCGAGTCCCTGAAAGAGCTCAGTCCCGCCGCCGGCCTGAATGCTGCTGATCGTCGCTTTGGCCTGTGCACGCTGGATCGCATGCTGCGCGGAGATGACGATTTGCGCGCGGTCGTTGAACGTCACCAGTGAGAGGATATCGCGTTCGTTCAAACGATCGACGATGTCGATGGCGGCTTCTTTCACGCGGTGCAGGCGCGTGCCTTTCATCGACGTACTGCGGTCGATGACCAGACAGAGGTTGAGCGGCAAGCGGCCGGCGGCGACGTCGGTTCCGGCGAGCACATCGAGGAGCACGTAGAGCATCTGCGGTTCGTCGACGGCTAGCAGGGTCTGATGGCTCTGGGTCACATCGAGCCGGATGCCCCTTTCGTAATCGTGGAAATTCTGTTTCACTCGCCATTGATCGTATGCCCGGCGCTGCTCCGGGTCGGACAGAATAGTATAGGCTTCGTGGGCATCCCTGAACATCTGGGTCACGTGTTCTTCCTGCGCGGTATCCGGGTGGAAACGCCGCGCCAGAGAACGGTAGGCGGACTTGATTTCTTCTTGCGTGGCATACACGCTAACGCCCAGAATATAATAATAATCCACGTTATCCCACATCGACCGGCGTCCTCATCTCGGGGTCACCCACAGGGGGGCCGACCTCGTTGCCCGCTAGGCCCGTGGCCCATGCGGTTTCGCTTGGCTGTCCCTGGAAAGCAGGACAATTATACTGATATTGTCGTCACTTCCGTTTGCCAGCGCCAGGTTCAACAGTCTCGTGCAGATTTCTTGCGGGTCGTTGCTCGCGGCGAAAGCATTCCGGATGTCCTGCTGTGACACGAATCCCCACAACCCGTCGCTGCACAACAGCAAATGCGTCGTCGCGGTCAGGCTGTGGTAGTGGATGTCGGGTTCTGGCACGGAGGGTTGCCCCAACGCCTTGTACAGCGTGTGCCGCTCCGGCAGGTGCGAAACCTCTTCGGCAGAAAGCCCCTGAATTTCCATCAACCTGCCACCCAACGAATGGTCGTGTGTGAGCTGCGAAACTGTGCCCTCGTGGATGAGATAGGCCCGGCTGTCACCCAGATGGACGATGTATGCGGTACGCTCGAACAGGATGGCGGCGGTGAGCGTGCTGCCGCCCCCGTGGGTGTTGTGCCGCACGGCGCGGTTCGCCAGCTCGATGGCCTGGGTCAGGCTCTCATTAAGCGGAACGTTGCCGGCGTTCTGCCCTTC
This sequence comes from uncultured Anaerolineae bacterium, assembly GCA_964589015.1. Taxonomy (GTDB): domain Bacteria; phylum Chloroflexota; class Anaerolineae; order DAOTYC01; family DAOTYC01; genus CAZPTF01. The sequence goes on along the minus strand of CAZPTF010000141.1, from coordinate 4,674 downwards.
GCCGCCAGCCAACGGCACGTAGACGGTCTGTAGCAGATAGGACACCACGGCACGGATGGTCACTTCGCTGGCGATTTGCCCATCCTCGTGCCCACCCAGGCCATCGGCGATCGCAAAAATACCGAATGGCGCGATTTCGGACTCCGCACTCAATACGGTTTGCATGCAGAACAGTGCGTCTTCGTTCCGCACGCGCTCCAGGCCACGGTCGGTCAGTGCGCCCACACGGAAAGGGAAGATGTCCCCTGCGGCCTGTGACGATGCGCTTGTCACCGCACTCCTGCCGGGAGCGGACTCCATATTCTCATGCAGAGGTTTGGAACCGACGAGCTTACGAAAGAGATTCATCACGCAATCCCCATTTCCGGACGCCTGGCTCTGAGCCGCTAAACCCCGCGTGTTTACGTCACCAGCGTGTCAAGGTTTCCTACAGAGGTAGGGCGTAGATCCGATTGTCCGTTGAACCGACGTAGATCATGTCCTCTGTGGCAACAGGAGACGATGGCACTGGCCCTCCGGTTTGGAAACGCCAGACCAGCTCGCCATGTTTCCTGTCCAGTTTGTAGAGATTGTGATCGATACACCCAAAGTACACCGCCTCCTCAGTGACTGCTGCTGAAGACGTGATCTGGTCGTCCGCCGCGTATTTCCAGATAATCCGTCCAGAGTGCGCATCGAGACAATACAGGGTCTTGTCAACCGAGCCGATATACACGCGATCTTCGAAGATGGTTGGGGTAGCGACGATGGCCTGGTTTGCACGGCGTCTCCAGACGTTGAAGCCGGACTGGGCGTCGAGCGCATAAACGCCCCAATCGTGGGACCCCACGATAATCAGATTCTCATACATCACGGGGGAGGAAATGACCTGCCGGTTTGTGCGAAATCGCCAGCGTACCCGCCCGGTTTGCATATCGAGGGCATAGATGTTCCCATCGCCGCAACTGAAGAAAACCATGTCCTCGAACGTGCATGCCGTCGAGCGGATCGGCCCGGTGGCCTGGAATGTCCAGATTTCACGCCCGTTTCTTGCGTTAAGCCCGTAGAAATTTCCGTCGTCGGCGCCAAAGAACACGTGATCGAACATGATGCGCGGTGATGAACGGATCCGGTCCTTCGTCGGATGCGACCAGGCGATCCGTCCGTTGTCCGTACGGACGCTATAGAAAACGTGGTCTTCTGAGCCGAAGAACACGTGGTCTGCCCAAACCGCCGGTGACGAACAGATACCCGCATCGGTAGGGTATTTCCAGAGCAATTCCCCCGACTGCGCGTTCAAAGCATACAGGTTGTGGTCATAGGCGCCTGCATATAGCACCCCGTCGTGGATGCGGGGAGAACTCCTGACTTCGTCTTCACACACGAATTCCCAGATTGCGTGAACGTCCTGTGGCATGGCCGTACCCGTACGAAACAACGAGGTGGCCGTATGGGTACCGATGGGCCTACCGCTCGTCGATTTTGCAGAGATCAATCCGAGTAACGCCTGCTTCATTTCTCCCGCTGAAGCGAAGCGGTTGTCCGGCTCATATTCCAGAGCCTTCATCACAATTGCTTCCAATTCCGGAGACACCTTGGGATTCAAGGCCCGTGGCAGACGCTCGTGAAACGTGAAGGGTGGTTCCGTTCGCGGATCACTACGGGTCAGCAGGTGGTGCATCGTTGCACCCAACGCATAGATATCACCACTTGGTCCCGAAATTCCACGATATTGCTCGGGGGGTGAGTAGCCTTCCGTGCCGATCATCGTGCCCTTTTCGCCCGACTGAAACACCTTCGCGATGCCGAAATCGACCAACATCACCCGGTCGTGGCTATCGACCATGATGTTCGATGGCTTCAAATCGCGGAAGATGATCGGCTGTGGCCGGTGGTTGTGCAGGTAGCTGAGCACGTCGCAAATCTGGATGGCCCAATCGATGACTTGCGTCTCGTCCAGGAAACCCTGCTTCGTGTTGATAATCTGCTCGAGGTTGTGCCCATCGACGAACTCGATCACCAGGTAACTTCGCTGTCCGGAAGTGAAAAAATCGTAGATTTGGGGGATGCCGGGATGATTGAGCGCTGCCAGTATGTTCGCCTCGCGTGAGAAATTGTCCACGCTGATCTGGCGGAGACGCGGATCGACCGTCGTGTTGATCATCTCTTTCACAGCACAGACCTTGATCACGTTGGTGAAACGCAGGTCACGAGCCTGGTATACCGCGCCCATCCCGCCCACACCGATGATCCTGATGATTTCGTACCGCTCTTCCAGAATCGTCCGCGGTGGTAGTGTTTCAATCTGTGACAACGACAATCGCTGCGTCTGATGGGAATCGTGCACACTTCTCGCGTCGGACACAGTCGCTCCTTCCCGTGATTACGTTGGCTCCGCTGACCTATTATAGAATACCTCGACGGTAATTGCAATACACCGCGCTATCCACTCGAACAGTCTGCGGATCGCCGCATCCTGTGTGGTGGCGTCCAGAAACCAGGTGGCGCGATGTGGGCAGGGCCAGAGAGGATCACGCGTATTTTTTTCCCGGTGATGGGGAGAATCTGGCTCAGGCTACCTGGCCCGTGGTTCGTCCAGCGATGCGGCGGATGAAACCTTGTCCAGCAAACGGGTCAGCGCATCACCCTGAATCGTCTCTTCGCGTACCAGTAGATTGGCCAGGTGATCCAGTACCGCGCTATTCCGCTTCAGGATGTGGCGGGCGACCGCATGGCGGTCTTCCAGCAATACGCGCACGGCGCGGTCGATTTGTGCAGCGCTGGACTCGCTGCAAGCGAAGTGCTCTCCGCTGCCCTGGACCGGTGCGCGAGCGTTGCTCCGTTCCCAGAGCGGAAAAGAGACGGGACCCAGGTCGCTCATTCCCCAACGTGCCACCATGTGCCGGGCGAGCAACGTCGCCGCTTCCAGATCTGCTTCTGAGCTGGTGGTGACGTCGCCGGTGGCGAGTTCCTCGGCCGTTCGTCCTCCGAGAAGCACAGTCAACCGTGCCAACAGGGCCGCTTTGGTCTGGAAGCCCTGTTCTGCGACGTGGGCAACGTTCCGCTGTACCCATTCGTTATCGGGAAGGACGGATAACCGTTGGGGCAGCGCTCTGCCCGCGAGCAGCAGGCTCAACAACGCATGTCCTGCCTGGTGATAGGCGGCGATGCGCAGTTCTTCTGCGCTGAGAATCTGCCCGGATAGGGTGTTCGACAACACGAGGTGCGCCAGCGCGTTTCCGAAATCCTCTTGTGTCACCTGGCTTCGCCCCTCGTGGGTGGCCTGCCGGACGACGCGCTCTGCCAGCAATTGCAGGTCAATGCCGCTCAACCCCGCCGACCGCCGCGCGATCGTCTCCAGCTCGAGCTTATCCGCCAGCGTGATCCCGCGCAGTTGCCGGCGCAGGATCTCCAACCGCTCCGTCCGGTCCGGCAGATGGAGGTAAAGCGGGCGTGCGAAACGTCCGGGACGCAACAGCACCGGACTGATATGGTGGGAGTACCGGGCTGCCGCCAGCACGAAAACCCGCTGCTCGCTTGCGCTGCGGTCCATTTCGGTTACGATCTCCCCCAGGAGTTGTGTGGCTTGGTCCTGGGCGTCGTAGGGTGGTGCCGTGCGCACACTGCCCAACGCATCCAGCTCGTCCATGAAAATGATGGCTGGTGCTGCCGCGCGCGCTGCCTCGAACAGCTCCTGCACGGGCAACTTGCCCACCTGAGCATAAGTCCCCAACGCATCGGCCAAGTCGATCTGGAACAGGGGCTGCTGTGTCTCACCGGCAATAGCCCTGGCGAGGAGTGTCTTGCCCGTACCCTGTGCGCCCACCAGGATTGCGCCCTTGGGGTAGTGGGGCTGCAAGTGGCTGCGCTCTTCCGCGTTTCGGGCGAAAGCGAGAAGTTCGCGCAGCTCCTGTTTGGCCTGGTCCTGTCCCACGACATCTGCCAGCGTTTCTTGCGGCAGTAGGCCGCTGAAACGAACGGGCAATACTGCGGCCTCCGGCATGCGTGCGGTGATTTCGGCCGTCCCGAGACCCGTCCCGGCGAGCGTAGCGGCGGTCTGTGGCTGCGCTGCTGCTGGGCTCGTCACCGTTTGCGCCGGCTGTGTCGCCTTGGCCATGCCGTTCTGGCGGCGGATGACCCAGCCAATCGCGAGCAAAACCACCAGCGGCACGCCCCACAACAGCGGGTACACGTGCCACGCTACGGATGGTGGGGATATCGTCACGGTGGTATCCTTTTGCTCCAACAGTGGGTACAACCAGGTGTCGGACATGGCAGCCGGGATGACGGTGCGGAACTGCGTGTGGCCCGGAGATGTCGCCGGGTCTTCTGCTGGCAGGAAGAGCGCTTCCCGTAGCACGCCCAACACCTCCCCGCCCCGGATATCGATCCGTTCCACGTTGCCGGCGCGCACCTGCGCAACGAACGTGGAATAGGGGATCTCGACCTCTGCGGGTGTGAGGACGGCGATCAGCACTACGCCCACGAGGATCACCACAACCACGCCACTGGCAAGTATCCAGAAGCGTGCAGAGATGGTGGGCATCTTGAGTTTGACATCAGGTATACGCAATCTGTGTAGTCTTGTCATAAGCACAAACCGGATTCAGCCATGCATCGTTGATAGTCGCGAAGACGCACATCCGCCCGAATTCGCTCCAGCGAAACTTCGAATACCTGAATGATACCACGTTG
>CAZPTF010000140.1:8804-10050 GCA_964589015.1 uncultured Anaerolineae bacterium | reverse complement strand
CCTGCTCAACGTGCATCTTCGGTGGGCTCAGCAGTTGGCAGTGGTGGCGGGACGTAGGTTTCGTCGCACTGCATCATCCCCTGAATGGCAGGCAATGCAAGGGGATCTATCTCGAGCGCACGTTGAAGCCAGGGTATCGCTTCTTCACAACGGTCCAGGTAGCTGTAGGCCAACCCCAGCATGTAGTAATATTCGATCGAATCCAGCCCCAACCCCAGGCCAGTCCGAAAGGAAGGGATCGCTGCTTCGTAGTTCCGTTGTACATAGTATGCGATTCCCAGATGTCCATACGCAATGGCCCGCTTGGGGTCGATCTCTACCGCTTTTTCGAGATAAGTAATCGCTCGCTGGTAATCCTGGTTGTTGAAGTAACCCCACCCAAGGTAATCGAATGCCTCTGCGCTGCCTTGATCGACTTCCACTGCGCTCTGAAACTCAGCGATTGCATCATCAAGACGGCTCAGGATCAGGTAATTCCGCCCCAGTGCAATGTGGAGATGGCTGAGTTTGGGGTTGAGTTCCACGGCGTTCTGGAGTGCTTCGACGGCACGCTGGTACTTACCCTGTCTTTCCAACACATAGCCGAGGTTCCGATATGCGTCGACACTTTGTCCGTCCAATTCGACGGCTTTCTCCGCCATCTCGAGGGCCTTTTGCCAGACTGCCTTGTCTGCATAGGCCTCTGCCAGATAGGCATAGGTAAGCGCGTATTCGGCATCGAGCGAGACCGCTTCGAGACACGCAGCGATTGCCTCATCGTACTGATCGTTCCAATCCAGTGCCATACAGAGCGACGCACGAGCTTCTACGTTGCTGGGATCGGCTTCAACGCCCAGTCCGGCTTGGCGGACGGCCTCTCTGGAGAATCCGCGTAAAGCCAACAGGCGTGCTGCGCGCGCAAATGCCACTGCTTTCTCCGGATCCTGTTCCGTGGCCTGTTGGTAAGCCAGGACCGCGGCATCGTACTTCCCCTGGGAGTAGAGCTCATCGCCCTGTTCTACATAGTACTCCGCTGTCAACGTTGGCGTAGGCGTTGGCCCCAAGGGTTTGATGACATCCTGCCGTTCCGTGAGCAGGTAGATACCACCTAATATCAGAATCAACAGGATGAGAATGCGCACCAGAGAAGATCTTCGTTTTTTTTCAGTTCGGATATACATAGCACGCCATCACTTTTCCAATGGGTCGATACTGCGACATCGATATTATAACATCGAAGGCCAGCAGATCACAACCTTTCAACCTG
>CAZPTF010000140.1:0-8704 GCA_964589015.1 uncultured Anaerolineae bacterium | reverse complement strand
GGCGCGGAGACGGATGCGCTGTTTCAGACGGCAAATGCGAAACGACTATCTCCCGAGATCTCGAGAGCGTTTTGCTGCCCGTCCAACCTGCACAGCGGCTGAAGAAACCATATCACAACGACCTGCTGCGCGGTTGTCCCCGGCTGGCGCTCAAGACTCGACTTCACCAGTCGCAAATTCACCTTCATCGAGGAGCGTTTGGTATGCTGCGAACCACTCGCCCAATTCTACAGCTCGTTGCTGTCGCTCGCGCTGGCGAACGTCGCCAACACGCTGCATCACCTGGCGTTGAATCTCGAGCGGGTTGTAGACGGAGTCGAACTTCACGGGTTCGGTGCCACCAATCGTGTCGATATACACGTGGCCCATGACCAGTAACCGGGAGGCAATGGACGGGACGTCGGAACGGACATTCTGCACAGAATCCAGCGAAAATACCTGCGTTTTTTCCTTAAACCCCAGGGGCAGGCTGTTCCGGTCCACAATCTCGGAATTGTTGAGCACGTAATAGTCGTTATGCCAGTCCTCGTATCGCCAGAACAGCCACACCAGGGCCACCAACCAGCCCAGGAACAAGACGCGCATAACCCAGACACCTTGCAAGTCCAGCGGGAGTGGACCACCGAGCGCAACCCAGACGAGCAGCAGGATCAGCAGCAGGTTGAAGAGCACGGGGAAAATGATCAGCCGAATCAGAATGTACCAGTGCCTCTGCCAGATAATCGTGTTCCCATCGACGCGGCGCATCCGTGGGACGAAATACAGCAAGAGCCGTTGCCAGGTCCGACTGCTCTCCGTGGGCATCCGCTGCGCGCGCTGTCCATCGTCGTCCAGCGGTGCGTCTGCACTTTCCATGCCATTCTGCGCTGTGTCAGGTGACGCAACCTGTTGGAGGTGCGCGCGAAGGTTCTGCTGCTTCTCTCTGAAACTGGTCTCGGCCTGGACCGCATCGCGCGTATCGATGATCCTCCGGCTGATCTCGTCCGCATTCGCCAGGCCGATGAACTCGATCGTATCGAGCGTCGTTCCCGTCTGGATAATCAGGGTCTTGAATCCGAACAATCTTCCCAACGTAGGTGTGTCTGTTTTGACTCCACGAATCTGTCCAACGAGAGCCTCGCCTCGTTTACCCGACGAGAGCGGAACCTGTTCGATATGCACCACGCGCCGGTTGGTGAGGATGAACGTGTCATTGCGCCAGTCCTCATAGGTCCAGAGAAACCACAGCGCAAATCCGATGCCAAAGACGCTGAGCGATGGGAGCAAGATAGCGGACGGCAGCAAGTGCCGCCAGGTGGCAGCGAATAGCCCCAGAAATACCACCAGTGCAACGAGCACTGGCAGCAGAAAGGACTCGACGAGCACATAGGGATGGCGGCGCTCAGAGACGAGCTCAATCTCGCCGGGCGTCTCCATCTGCGCGCGACGTTCCTGCACGAGGCGGGATATCTGGGCTGCCCAATGGGGGGCGGCTTCCCATAACCAGAAAAATGTCTCGGCGTCGATGCGCAGCAGATTCCCAGCGGCGAACCCTTCGACGTTGCTCGCCCGCTCCAGACCGCCGTGGAGCACCTCGATTTCGCCGAAACAATCGCCGGCCTCATAGAACTCCAGGTACTCGCGCTTGTGTGCGGCCGTAATCCGATAGCTCGCGAGTTGCCCGGACAATACATAGTATAACGCGTCTCCAGGATCACCTTGACGGTATACCAGCCTACCTCGCCGGCAGGGCACTCTCTGTGCTCTGTGCAGCAGTTCTTGAAGGATTTCGAGAGGTACAGACCGGAACAAGTCAGATTGCTCAAGCTGTGCCAAGCTGGACATCACTCACTCCTCAGAACCTCGCTTTATCTCATTCGATGGAACCTGGGTCAGATTTTCAAGCTGTATCAATTTTAGCACAAGCATGAGGGAGCTGCAACAGAAACCGGAATGCCGTCAAAAAGGCGCTTGCGTTTTCAAAAAAATGTGTTATAATTTTCATTAGTGCTAAATGTCCTTAACGAAGGGGTTGAACGTTGCTTGAGAGCTATTATTCCATTGGACTATTCCTGATCGTAGCTACTCTATTCCCGCTCGTAGCGCTCGGTTTGGCTTATTTCCTCCGACCGAAGAAACCTGATTCAGTTAAGACATCCACCTATGAATGCGGCATCGAGACCATGGGCGATACCTGGGTGCAATTCAAGCCCCAGTATTACATTTACGCTCTGGTCTTCGTCATTTTTGACGTCGAGGCCGTTTTTCTTTACCCGTGGGCGGTTGCTTACAACAGGCTTGGGCTGTACGCGCTGGTCGAGATGGTCATTTTCCTGGGCATCTTGGTCGTGGGCTTGGCCTATGCTTGGCGTAAGGACGCGCTGAGGTGGATGTAGGCGGTTGGAGGACCATCATCCTCGGATGATCTCTATCGCACTCGAGTGTTGCGCTGTGACCATGTTGGCGTGTTGGTATGCTGTGTGCGTTTGTCTGTTGCACGGATTGGTGCAATAGAACGTGGTCACCTTTGTAGAAAGAGGGAACCATGTCTTCTCACGAAGTAACGATGGATGAAGAACTCAAGAAGAATCTGTTTCTGACCACGGTGGACACTGTCTACAATTGGGGACGTAAGTGTTCGATGTGGCCTATGTCATTTGGACTGGCCTGTTGTGCGTTTGAGATGATCGGCGTGGCGGCCTCGCGCTATGATTGTTCGCGGTTCGGCATGGAGATATATCGCGCATCTCCGCGACAGGCTGACCTGATGATTGTCTCCGGGACGGTGACGCAGAAGATGGCTCCGCAGGTGAAACGAATCTATGCACAAATGGCGGAGCCGAAGTATGTGTTGGCGATGGGTACGTGTGCCATCTCGGGCGGGATTTTCACCTCGTACGCTGTGTTGCAAGGGGTGGATGAGATCATCCCGGTGGATGTCTATGTCCCGGGGTGTCCTCCCCGTCCGGAGGCCTTGATTCAGGGCTTTCAGCGTTTGCACGAAATGGTCATGAAGCAATCGATTCGTACAGCGCCCTGGTATCAAAAGAGCCCCACTTCATCAATTTGATCCGCAGTTCGATTTGGAGGGTCCAAGGTGACCAACGAAGCTATTCTCGCCAAGATCAGAGAGGCTTACCCCACGGCGGTAGTCGATGTGCCGGAGGAAATGACTGACTTCACAATAATATTGGCCGCAGACCAATTATTCGCTGTGGCGAAGTTCTTGCATGATGAGCTCGGGATGGATTACCTCACCGATGTAACCGCGGTGGACTATCCCGACCATTTCGAGGTCGTCTATCACCTGTACTCGGTGGAAAGGAACCAGGGGTTGCTGACCTTGAAGGTGCTCATCGCGGACAAAAGCAATGCCGCTGTGGCCTCGGTGACACCGATTTGGCCGGGTGCGAACTTCATGGAATGCGAAGTCTATGATTTGATGGGGATCGATTTCCCCGGACATCCTGACTTGCGCCGAATTATGTTGTGGGATGGGTTCCCTGGTCACCCGCTGCGCAAGGATTTTGAGAATCGGACATTCACGTTCAAGGAACTGGAACCAACTCGACCCAAACCGCCCAATTGGTAGGATGTTGCCGGGCGATGGTCGAGTGGTTTGCGAATCATTCCTCGGAGATCTCTCAGGCGATGACCTGAGCAGAGGGTCAACACAAAGGACCGTGACATGCTGAGAAGCCAGACCATTAACGTAAATATGGGACCTCAACATCCGAGCACCCACGGGGTGTTCCGGATGATTTTGACGCTCGATGGTGAGACGATCATCGATCTCAAACCGATGTTCGGCTACCTGCACCGGGGCATAGAGAAGATCAGCGAGGGACGAACCTATGTGCAGGCTGTCCCGCTCACAGATCGTCTCGATTACATCTGCTCGATGACGAACAACTTCGGTTACGCGGTGGCTGTTGAGAAGCTGGCCGCCATCGAAGTGCCGGAGCGTGCCGAGTACATCCGTGTCATCATGGCCGAGCTGACGAGGCTGGTCAATCACATGTTGGCGATCGGGTTCCTGTTCAACGATCTGGGTGCGTATTTCACACCGGTCCTTTATGCACTTCGCGAGCGGGAGCGCCTCCTCGATTTGTTCGAAATGGTCTCCGGGTCACGGATGATGTGCAACTTCATGCGTCCGGGTGGTGTGGCCGGCGACTTGCCCGAAGAGTTTTTCCCGGCCTTTGCGAAAGCCATCGACATCAACAAACGTTTCGTCGAAGAGTTCGACAAGCTGCTCAGCGAGAACGAGATCTTCCTGATGCGCGCCGTTGGTGTCGGTGTGTTGCCCACGCAGGAAGCGGTACGGTACAGCATCACGGGACCCGTACTGCGCGCTTCGGGAATACCCTATGATATCCGCAAGACGGATTCCTATTCGATATACGATCGGTTCGATTTCGATGTCCCCGTTCAGCAGGAAGGCGACGTCTATGCGCGTTATCAGCAGCGTCTGCAAGAGATGAGGCAGTCCATTCGCATTCTGGAGCAGGCTCAGCAGCAGATACCGGGGGGCCCGGTGATGGCGGATTTGCCGCCGCGGTTGAAGCCTGCTAAGGGTGAGAGTTACGCGCGTATCGAAGCGCCCAAGGGCGAATTGGGTTTCTATTTGGTCAGCGATGGATCGACCAACCCGTACCGTCTTCACATTCGTTCGACGTCCTTGATCAATTTGAGTGCGTTGCGGAATATGTGTGTCGGCCAAAAAGTGGCGGATGTCGTGACGATTCTGGGCAGCATCGATATCACCTTGGCTGACGTAGACCGGTAGTCGGGGTGGCGGCTCATTCGTGCATGTTGTTGAGCTGGGTTCTGTCCCATTCCCTATCTCGGGAAGACTCAGGGGGGTAAGTGCGTGGAACTGATAAACGATTTCTTCGCGAATCTGATGGACTGGTTAGGTAATTGGCTGCTCACCTTTCTCCCTTTCTGGGCGATGCGTCTCATCATCGACTTTCTTGTCATCGTCGTGATTCTCGGCTTTGCCATTGTCATTGTCCTTTTCCTGACGTGGATGGAAAGAAAAGTCTTGGCACGCATCGCCGACCGTATTGGTCCCAACCGGCAGGGTCCGTTCGGTTTGATTCAACCCTTCGCTGATGCGATCAAGATGCTCATCAAAGAAGACATCACCCCGACCACCGCCGATTACTGGCTGTTCAACCTGGCGCCGATCATCATTATGGCGCCGGCGCTGCTGGTCTACGCGGTGATCCCATTCGGCCCGCGCATGTTCCTCACAGACCTCAACGTCGGCATCCTCTACATGGTGGCGCTGGGATCGATCACCGGTCTTTCCATGTTGGTTGCCGGCTGGGGTTCGGACAACAAGTACGCGCTGCTCGGAGCTTTTCGCAGCGTCGCGCAGCTCGTCAGCTATGAAGTGCCGATGGTCCTCGTCATTGTGAGTGTGGCGATGATGGTGGGTTCTCTATCGATGGTCAAGATCGTCGCTAATCAGGACATCCCGTTTGCGCTGCTCATGCCCGTCGCTTTTGCGATCTACTTGACGTGCGCTGCGGCGGAGGCAGGACGCTCTCCTTTCGACCTTCTGGAAGGCGAGTCGGAGATCGTTGCCGGTTATTTCATCGAATACAGCGGGATGAAATTCGCCATGTTCTATCTGGCAGAGTACATCAACCTGTTCACGGTTTCCGCAATCTGCACGACGCTGTTCCTGGGCGGGTGGAAAGGTCCGATCCTGCCACCCTACCTCTGGTTCCTGATCAAGACGTTCGCTGTCATTTTCACATTGATGTGGATACGTGGTACGTGGCCTCGTTTCCGCATCGACCAGATGTTGGATGTGGCGTGGAAGGTTCTCGTCCCCTTGAGCTTGGTGAACATCCTGCTGGTTGGCGTTGTCATCAAATTGACGGCCAATCAATGGGTGTGGCTGGCGATTCTGTTGCCGGCGAACATTTTGCTTGGACTGGTCACGTTGATTGTACTCGGCAGAGTGCAGAACAGACGTCTTGCCCGTGCGCGGGAACTGGCGGCTCAAGGCTGGGCTCATAGCTGATAGAAATGCTTGTCGATGTGTATTGATTGTAAGAATCCTGAGCGCATCCTCCCTGATTCACGGGGGGTGACCGAGGGGGGTAAATGTACGGCATAGGTGTTGTGAAAGGCCTTTGGGTCACAATCAAGCATTATTGGGGAACGTATTTGTGGGATATTGTCGCTTACGTGAAGGGTACCAAGGCTTTTCCTCGTGGGATCGCGCCGGATGGTAAAGCGCACAGGCTTGAACCTCAATTGGACGGTCTGTTTACCCTGCAATATCCGGAAGAGAAGTTCGAGATGTTCCCGCGGTTTCGAGGAGCGCTCGTGCATTTGCGCGACGCAGAGACCGGTACGCCGCGGTGTACCGCGTGTGGAATGTGCGTGAGAGCATGCCCTCACGGTGTCATTTCCGATGTAGAGGGTGAAGGCAAGGGCAAAGAAAAGCGGGTCACCCAATATTCGTATAATTTGGGTCGTTGTGTCTTCTGCCGTTTGTGTGTTGAAGCGTGTCCTTTCGACGCCATCGAGCTGAGTCAAGAGTACGAATTGGCTTCTTTCGACCGTGATCTCGTGTGGAATCTGGAAAAGCTTCTCGAAATGGGGGACCAGAGCGGTATCCAGCACAAGCAGGAGTGGATGTGACCTGGCGGCTGCCATGCTGTCCTGGTAGATGGTCTGATTATTCATGTGAACGCGTCATGCCGTTCTGTCCGCATTCAGAATTAGCGAGGGCAGAGGGGGGGCTGAATGCAGTATATCGTCTTTATTCTCGTTAGCTTGATTACTTTGGGTGCCGCACTGCGAGTCGTGACCGGCAGAAATGTCTTTCACAACGCGCTCTTCATGGTGCTGTCGTTCATTGGGGTAGCAGGTCTGTATTTCCTGCTTGAGGCGGAATTTCTGGGTGTTATGCAGATTCTGATTTATGTGGGTGCTATCTCGATCCTGATCATCTTTGCGGTCATGTTATCCAGGCAGCTGATGACGCAGAAAGAGCCTCAGCATAATTCCCAGTGGTGGATTGCCGCTATCGTCACGGCGGCACTTTTCCTCGTCCTGGGATTCATGGTGGCTCGTGTAGCATGGCCTGGCATGTCTGCGGAGGTCCCCCAGGAGGCCATCGCCTCATTGGGTGAGGCGTTCATGGGCACGTACATTTTGCCATTCGAGGTCGCTTCTGTGATCTTGCTGGTCGCTTTGGTCGGTTCGATTCTAATCGCACGTGAGCGATAGTTGAAGGAGGGAGAACTTTGCTCTCGATTCCTTTGTCGTGGTTCCTGGTTGTCGCGGCGGCTTTGTTCTGTATTGGGCTGTATGGTGTGTTGGCGCGGCGCAATGCCATCAATGTCTTAATGAGTATTGAGCTGATGCTGAATGCAGCCAATATCAACCTGGTGGCTTTCTGGCGCTACGGTTTGCCGAGTGAACTGACCGGAACGGTGTTTGCCATATTCATCATTGCCCTGGCCGCCGCCGAGGCGGCGATTGGTTTGGCTTTGGTTATCGCAGTGTATCGTTCGCGCAATACAGTGGTTGTCGAAGAAGTCGACATGCTGAAGTGGTAATGGAGGGAAGTGGGTTGCCGGATGAGCAGGCAGCCGTTGTGATATCAGATTCCGTGCGTGCTACGTGGGCACGCGATTGGCTGAAGCCGTATCAAGTGCGGATGTCTCTCTGGTGATGTGCTCATAGGGTGAGAATCGTTGACGTCCCTTCTATCGAACGTGTTGTAAGTAGCATCTGGTAACCTTGTTGAGAGAGGTTTGTTCATGTTCAATCTCATTTGGTTGATACCCGTCTTTCCGCTCCTTGCCTTCGCGCTGATTATCCTGGTCACGCATGATGACAAGAGACTGAGCACCTACCTGGCATGGGGAGGGATCGGCTTGTCCTGGGTTATCTCTTGGGGGATTTTTTTCCAGGCTATCGCATTCTCTCACCACCTGGGCGAGGAGCCGTTCCAGTTGAATCTTCTCTCGATTCCGACCGGTTCGTCCACTCTGCCCCTGGGCTTCATGGTCGATCCCCTGACCGCGGTGATGCTCTTCATGGTACCGTTCGTTTGTCTCATGATTTTCATCTATTCCAAAGGCTACATGGGGCTGGACACGGCGCTGGTTGATCCGCAGTATTCCCGCTTTTTCGCTTACATCTCGCTCTTTGCCTGTGGTATGTTGGGGTTGGTCATCTCCAACAACCTCCTGTTGCTATTCATCTTCTGGGAAATCATGGGGCTGTGTTCCTATCTGCTGATTGGATTCTGGTTCGAGAAGAGTTATCCCGATCCGAATCGGATCACACCGAAGCAGGCCGGGCTCAAAGCCTTTCTGACGACGCGTGTCGGCGATGTGATTATGTTGTTGGGCCTGCTCTTTCTGTACTCGCAGTCCGGGTCGCTCAACTTCGTCGAGATATTCTCCGAGTCTTCTCTGGAAAGCCTGGCGCACTCGACGGTGGCCCTGCCACTCCTGGGCGCGCTGCCGGTCGCCACGGTCGTGTCGTTGTTGATCTTCGGTGGCTCGGTAGGCAAGTCGGCACAGTTCCCGCTGCACGTCTGGCTCCCGGATGCAATGGAAGGCCCAACTCCGGTCAGCGCGCTCATTCACGCGGCGACGATGGTTTCCGCCGGCGTGTACCTGGTGGCGCGTTGTTTCCCGCTGTTTGCCTCGGTGGAGCACAGCCCTCAGCTCATGGTCGTCGC
>CAZPTF010000139.1:0-10097 GCA_964589015.1 uncultured Anaerolineae bacterium | reverse complement strand
TCCGTGCTCTCGCTGCAGCGGTGGCCGAGACGTTGACGGCAGTGCCGGCGGATACACCCACGAGCACACCAACTGCGACTTCGACACCCGACCTGGGGGCGACGCGGCGGGCCTACCTGCGAGATCTCAGTCTCGCTGTGGCGGCTGCCTTGACGGCGGCCCCGACAGACACGCCCAGCGTGACCCCTACCTCGACACCACGACCGGATCTGAAAGCGACGGAGTTGGCACGTCGGCGGGAGATCGCCGGCGCGATTGCCATGACACTGACGGCGCAACCCGCACCGATTTGTACGCCCTTGCTGGTGCGGCCTACGCTTACCCTGTGGGGTGGCGTGGTCGTGAGCCCGGAAGACAAGCCGTTGGTGGTTCCTACGGATACTCCCACCACCGGGTGTAGCGATGATGCCGGTTTCGTCACCGACGTCACGGTACCAGACGGGGCGTCGATAGACCCCGGCGTGTCGTTCGACAAAACCTGGCGGGTTAACAACTCGGGGACGTGTCCCTGGGGACCGGGTTATCAGCTTCAGTTCGTCTCGGGAGATCGGCTGGGAGACGCTTCCAGCGTTCCCCTGCCAGTTGTATTGCCGGGCGGCACAGCAGATATCTCCGTGCCTTTGGTGGCGCCGCTGAAGCCTGGAACCTACCGGGGTGTCTGGCAATTGGGGAATGCAACCGACAAACCGTTCGGACAAAACCTCGTCGTGTCGATCCAGGTTCCACGCGCATTGCAGCCCATGTCTTCGATCTCATTCCGGGCTGATCCGCCCTACGTGAATGGCGGTGCGTGTACGACGTTGCACTGGGATGCGCGCGGCGCACGTGACGTCTATCTGGATGGGCAGCCTGTGGCCAAACAAAGCCAGCAGCAGGTCTGTCCATGCCAGCGGACCACATACGTATTGCGCGTGGTTGGCCAGGACGGACAGGTGGAGGAGCGTGCTCTGCTCGTGGACGTATACGGGACCTGCGCAACCACCGCGCCTCCCTTACCGGACGAAAAGATTGAATTCTGGGCGGATGCCAGCTACGTGCGCGCAGGTGCGTGTACCACACTGCATTGGGACGTAGAGGGAGTGCTCGAAGTACATCTGGACGGCGATGGGGTAATCGGTACAGGCAGCCGGAAGGTGTGCCCCTGTGAGCGGGAGACGTACGTGCTCAGCATTACCAAACGAAATGGACAGACCGAAGAACGTTCTCTGTCCGTGGACGTCGCAGGTGAGTGTGAGACGGCTGTGGAGACGGAGGTCGATTTCCGTGTCTCCGACACATCGTTGCGCGCGGGGGAATGTACGTCCCTGATCTGGCGTGTAAGCGGGGCGAAGTCCGTGTTCCTCGACGATGAGCCGGTAGACGGCCAGGGCAAGCAGGAAGTGTGTCCCTGTGAATCGACGACCTATACGCTCACTGTCGTCTATCCGGATGATTCATCCAGGGACTTCCAGGCGCACGTCAAGGTCTCCGGCACCTGCCAGACCTTCACCCCATCCGGACCTGTGCAGCTTCTGGAACCACTCATTCCAAGTGTACCGCTTTTCATCCTGCCGACACCTGCCTTCGAGACACTGCGTTGAGGCGGTGACATCCGGGTTCGCTGCACCCGTTGCCCGGTACCAGGCGACTTGCGCGCGTCGCTCCGCGCAGGGAGTATGCGTCTATCTCTTCCGCGCACCCGGCGGGACGGCACAACCCATTCACACGGGCAGTCAACCGGTTTTGTACGGTCTGGGCAGGCCGGCCTTCTTCGCCAGGTAGAAGATGATGCCGACCAGCAATGCCAATATGGACATGCTGCTCAACAATTGCTTCAGCATGCTGAGGTGACTGGTGATCGCGACCACCGTGGGGAGTTGAGTGGGGTACCTTGCGAGCATGACGTACAGACCGATGTTCTCGCTATAGTCGAACAGGACGGTCAGCCAAGGCAGCAGGTTGAGCAGCTGCACGACGCGTTCGGCGGCAAACGCCCGCCGGAAAAACCAGGTTATCGCTATGGATAGGAAGGCACCGTATAGCAGAGGGTAGAAGACGTCAGCTGCCAGGATGCGCCGGTAGGTCTGGCGGCCCGATTCTCCGTATGCATCCAGAAAGTGGTAGGCCATCGCGGTGGTGTAGTTCCGCTGCTGATCCAGAATGCGGACCCCGTCCGACAACTTCTCGACTCGTTTCACACTGAACGGTGTATCGACATAAACGAAGACGATGGAGAAGAGGACAAAGACGATGGTCAGCACGATCAGTGCCCTCGTGGTGGTGAAGCGGTCGAGACTGAAGCTCAGCCTTCTCAGCGGTTTCTGCATGTTTCTCTCCACGAACACGCGCAAGGCACAGAAACGCCAGAGAAGCTGGTGTTGCCTTTCCGGAATTCTGTGCCTTGCCCGATGTATCTACTCGTGCCTATCGCCAGGTGAAGCTGTGTAAGTCGCTTTCAGGGCTGATGGCCGGGCCGTCATGCTGCCCTCTTCCGGCCGTATTCTGGCGGACGACGACGCGCCATTGGAATTCTCCTCTGTCGGCCTGCAGCTGGTGGATAGCCGGCGGGATCTGATAGCGCTCCTCTTCCGTCGCCGTGCCGAAATACTGCGTCTCCCCGTTCTTCTGATAGATGAACGTGACGTTGTAGAACTCGTCATCCGCGAGGGGTAGCGGTTCCCACTCCAGGAAGTGATGCGCGGTCTCCCCATCGGTCCAGATTGTGCCATCTGGTGGTCCGGTGACGATGGGAGCGGCGAATTTCAGCGCTGGTGTTGGCGTCTCTAGCGGGGCTGGAGAAGCTTCCGGTTCCTGGGTTGGCGGCGGAGGCGGTTCGGTCGGTTTTGGCGTCGGTGTCGGCGGCGCTTCCAGCGGGTTCAGAATGTCTATGGGTGCATCCGTATCGATATACTGTGCGTCGGCCCAGCCCTCCTGCTCGTCGGACGTTCTGATCTTTAGCCAGGAGCTATCCTCGTTCCGTCCGAGCAGGTAAACCTGTGCGCCCAGTTCTTGTTTGGTGACCGCACGGAAGTCGGGGCCGGGACCCAGCCGGATCCAGAGCACGCCGGTCGCCACCGTACCGGTGAGATCTTCTGTGTTGAAGATCGTTTTCTTGACGATCAGCCGTTCGGTGTCTGTCAGTGCGCCGGTTGTGGTGACGATCTCTGTCGTCGTCAGTGGGCCGGTGGACGCCAGGGTGTCAGTGATAGCTGACGTGCCGGTTATCGGGAGGGTTGCCGTGGGCAGCATGCCGATTTCGACCGCTGTCGCTGTCGGTGTTGCGGTTGGTGTGTTGGTCGGCGTGGGCGTGCTGGTTTCTGTTGGCGTGGGCGATGGCAGCGGCGTCGCTGTCGGGGTGTTCGTCGCGGTCGGCTCGACTGCGAACAGCCCGGGGATCAGCACGATCTCCCACTCGTCCTGCAACGAATTGAACGCATATAGCGATAGCGCTGGCAGCGTGATCAGACAGAGCCAGATGAAGATCAAGATCAGGCCAACCAGACGTAGCTTGCCCGCCAGGCTGAGCTTGACCGGAGCAGCGCCAGCGCTCGCTGCCTTGCGCGGCTCCTTTTTTGGCTTTTGCGGTTTCTTCACGACGGGCCGGCGCGGCTCTTCGCCACGTTTACGCTCCGTCACGGTCTCCATCGGCATGGTGTGCTGCGGCTCCGCTCGGGATGGGAGCGGCGCGGGTGGCGGGGCCATCTCTTGTGTGACGCCGGCCTGCATGGGGCGCGGCGGGATGGGCGACTCGATCTCCTCTTCGTCCTCGCCGAACAGGTCGGGCACATCCGCCGGGTACGTCGCGTGCGCCGGGGGCACGTGTGGCGGCGCGAATGGGCTCACCGGCCTGGCTGGACCCGCATCGGGTTGGTACCGTGGCGGAATGGGTTCTCTGGCGAGTTCCTGTTCCGCTTGCGCCAGATGCCTGTGGGCGTTGGCCTGTACGATGCTTGCTCGCCGCCCATCGCGCTCGTAATCCGGGTCGCGGATGAGGATCTCCTCCAACAGGTTCTCCGCTCGGGCCCACTGCCCCAGGTTGGTGGCAGCAATCGCCTCGTCGAACAGCACACCCAGCAATCCATACTGCACCGGACTGATGGTGACGTAACGCTTGTTGGGATCTGCCATGTCCTCCTTGCGCTGCCCTGGTCTCTTACGCAGCATTTTCCAGAGGACACCTTCCAGGCTGGGTGGGACTTCGGGACGCAGTTCGCGGACGCTATCGACGGTCACCTGTGCTTCCTGCCATAGTCGACCGCTGAGCATCTCGAAGATTACACAACCCAGGCTGTAGATATCGGAAGATGGTGACAGATAAGCTGTCGTCAGCGACTGCTCGGGACTCATATACTCCGGAGTCCCCGGATGGACCGGACCGCGCTCCTCTGTCTCTGGCCGGACGCTGCGCCGGCGCGGCACCTGTGCCAGGCCCCAATCTGCGATCTTGGCATCGCCATTGCGCGCGAACAGAATATTCGACGGTTTGATGTTGCGATGGACGGCGCCGAGATGGTGCAACACTTCCAGCCCGTCGGCAGCCTGCAATGCAATCCGGCACGCGTCCTCGATCTCCAGCGGACCTTGTTCGATCCTGCTCTCCAGGTTACCCCCGGGAGCATATTCCATTTCCAGGATAAGCTGTCCATCCTGTTCCCAGAAATCGTACACCTTCAGAATCGAAGGGTGATCTTGCCGGTTCAGTTTGGCGCCGAGTTGCACATCCAGCCGGAAGCGGTCCCGATAATGCTCCAGAATGGCCTTGCTCAAGCCAGAAGCACCTCTGGCGGTTACCTTCAGCGCCCGCTCTTCATTGAGTCCAAGGCTGAAAACACGATACACCTGGGTGAACTCGCCCTCGCCGACGAGGGATTCCACCCGGTACTTGCCATCCAAGATGATATCACCCGTTTTCCATTTTGATTCTTGATTCATACCTTCCTCGTTTCAAGCAGCGTCAATAGCGTAAAGAAAATGATAACACAACTCTGCGGAAAGTTCAACGAATGAACAAAGCCGCTCTGCGCAGGTATGGCAGCCCGCAAGTCGACCGTCTTACGGTTTTTCCGCCCAGTGTGCGGTCTGCACGACAGGCGTGGGTTCCTCGTTGACCAGGAGCCGGAAGACATCCGGGCGTGCGTAGTGGCCGACCACGTCGAAATCCAGCTTGCTGCGTGCCACGTCTGCTAGGTCCAGCTCAGCGACCAGAATTCCTTCTTCGTCGAACAGGGGGCCAGCGAGGTATTCGCCCAACGGGGAAATGATGGCACTTCCACCCCTGCACATGATGTCGGGTTGCGTCGCGAGGTCTTCGATCCCGGGCAGATCGGCGGGGTACATGTCTTTGCTTACGAATTGGTTGCAGCCCAACACAAAGCAGCGCCCTTCGCAGGCGATGTGGCGGATGGTGGATTGCCAGGTCTCGCGTGAGTCGGCGGTCGGCGCCAGATAGACCTGGACACCTTTGCCGTACAGGGCTGTGCGCGCCAGCGGCATGTAGTTCTCCCAGCAGATCAGCCCGCCCAGCGCGCCCAGTTCGCTTTGCAGGACGGTCAGGGTGCTGCCATCGCCTTCACCCCAGATCAGGCGTTCGGCGGCGGTGGGCTTGAGCTTGCGGTGTTTGCCGAGCAACCGCCCATCGGGACCGAAGTAGAGCAATGTGCAATACAGCGTTCCCCCGCCGAATTCCGTATCTCTCTCGATGACACCGATCGCCAGGTATACATTGGCCTGACGGGCTGCTTCACCCAGGGCCTCGGTTGCCGGGCCCGGCACGTCGACCGAGTTGGCCCAATAGCATTCCCAGGTCAGACGCCCACTCGCGGTACGGCTGCCGACGACGGTACCGAAGCTGAGCCCGCGCGGGTAACACGGGATGAACGCTTCCGGGAGCAAGACCAACCGCACATCTTGCCTGGCCGCCTCCGCGATAAGCTGGCAGGCTTTTGCCACGGTGGCATTGCGATCGAACAAGATTGGTGCGGCCTGGATTACAGCCGCTCTGAATCGGGGGAATGGTTGTGTCATGGTTAAGCGCTCCTTGCCGTGATTGCGATAGGGTTGGGGAATGGACGGCTCATGCGTCAATCGCTCTTTCTGCCGGCCTGGTTCAACAAGCGTGTGCTGATCTCGCGGACGGCAGCAAAGTGCTGCTCGATGCCATCGCTTAGCTCTTGTTTGCTGCTCACGTAGCGGATTCTGCGCGCCAGGAAAGCGAACTCGTCACTGTCGAACGGCGGAATCGTCAGATCTTTCGCATCGCCACGGACCATCCGCAGCGCATCGATCAAGCGGCGCAGAAAACGATGTGCGTCGCGCAGCCGGACGAAATCGTTCTCAGCGATGATTCCTTCCTGGGTGAGCGCTATCATCGCCTTACGCGTGTTGGTGTCCCGTAGCCTGGGGTTGTCCGCGCCGAACGTCATTTGCAGACCCTGGATCAGGTATTCTACGTCGACGAGGCCACCCGGACTGAACTTGGCGTTGATCGTGCCGCCGGTGACGAGGTGACGCGTCTGCCGTTCGCGCATCGCGTGCATGGCTGCGACGTCGAAAGGTTCTCCGGTGTAGACAAAACGGTCGCGCAATGCTGTGACGCGCCGGCCCAGCCGGCTGTTGCCCGCAATTGGCCGTAGCTTGATCAGCGCCTGGCGCTCATACGCCCATGCTGGCCCGCTCGGAGCGAAGTAGCGCTCGAAGGCATCCAGCGAGACAGCCATGCTACCAGCCTTCCCATAGGGGCGCAGTTGCAAGTCGATGTGGAAAATGCCCTCGCGTCGCGCACGAATGGTACCGACCAGGTTCTCAACGAATTTCTCGTAGAATTCGGTGGAACTGATCCGCTCCGGCCCAGCGGTTTCTCCGTTGCCGGCGTAAATAAACATCAATTCGATGTCCGACGCGAAACCCATTTCCTTGCCGCCACATTTGCCGAGCGCACAGAGACTATACACGCTCGGCTTTCCGCTATCCAGTCTGGGGATGCCGTATTTGGCGACGAGCTCCGCGTATAGCATATCGCATGTCGCCTGCATGACGACTTCGGTCAGGTCGGCCAGTTCGGCGGAGAACTGCCCGAAGCGGACGATGTGCCCCTGGATGTGCCGCATGTCGATGCGGAACATCTCCCGGTCCTTGAACGCGTTGATTACCTCTCTGCGCGCTGCCCCGTCAGTTGCTGCCGCCAATTCGGCAGCGATCTCGTCCCGCAACTGCGGTTTCCGTTTCCGCCTGGACAGCGCGCCCACATCGGCGACGATCGGGAACAGGTTTTCGTACTGCATGCGGAGGAAGTCATCCCACAGAAATTCACTGACGCCGAGCAACCGGGCGAGTGCATTGAGCACCTCCGGTCGTTCCAGTGAAGCGAGCTCGGCAGGCCAGTCGGGCCGCGAGAACAAATGGCCCAGAAATTCTCCGAAATGCAGCAAAGCCGCCTCGGGGTTGGGCGAAAGCGGAAGCAAATGGGTGAAATGCTTGACCATGACAGTTGCCGCACGCAACTCCCGCTGTTTCTCGGGTAATGTGATTTTCTGCCCGTTCTTATCGGTGACCCACAGCGTGTCACGGACACGATGGCCGGCGGACCCGATCGTCATGCGCGCGATGTAGATTCCAGTGAGTGCCAACGCATTGGTGAATTCGTACAGGAAGCCGAACGTATCCGGCGTGTCGATCCGCAACACCGTGTAGTGGTCTGAGCTTTCGTTATCGATTTCCACCTCGACCGGATAGAGCGTGTGCGGCTGCTCTGCCATCTCGTGCAGGGTCAGCGCGGCACGATGGGCCAATTCCCCCTGTACATCGCGCTGCTGTCCATGCTGCAGTTGGTACAGCAGGTTCGCGAGATCTTCCGCATAGCGCAGCCAGAGATCTTCCGTTGCCCTGTCCAGGACCGATCTCACCGTGAAGACATCGACGATCTTTTGTCTGTCGTTCACAGTGGTTGCGCCGGTGGCGGGGTGCGGTGGGTGTCCCTGTCGCGGTCTATGAGCAGTTAACCCGGACTCGAGCCGGAAAACGGGTTCGTAGGTGAAAATGTTGCCATTGAGGATATCGAACCCGTAGGCAACCAGCAGGCCGCAGATCAGCGATAGCTCCCCCAGATAATCGTAGGCAACGATGGTGATCTGCCATTGTCGATCTCCAAGTGGCACGGCTCTGACTTCAACCAGGTTGTCGTGGTCCAAACATTCCGCCATTTCGGCATGTTGTCTGATATCTTCCGCGGAGAAGCTCTCCAGGTAGGACGCATCCATGCGTTCGAGGTGGCGTGAGCTGTCCGCAGCCGATACAGGTCGAGATTTGTCGGCATAGGCGACGTCATCGTCGGGATTTCCGGTCATTTCAACACTCTCCAAATAGTAGCGGTAGACGCTACGGATCGCGGTGCAATGTTGGTGATAGCGTGCGAGGAATCGATCGACGGCGTTCGGATTGGCCGGGAGGGTGGGGCCATCCTCCTCATCGAAGCCCAACCTGTGGGCCAGACGGGTGAGTTCGAGTGCATCGCTGGGCAGGGAATAGGTCTGCTGGTAGTCCGTGATCTGCAGATAGTGCTCGATAGTACGCAGGAAGACATAACCCTCCACACAGATACGGTAGTGATCCGCGGGCAGGAGGCCGGCGGCAAACAACCGGTCGAGTCCATCGAGCGTATTTCCGGACCGTACCGCCGGGTGGTCCTTCCCGTGGACCAATTGCAGATATTGGGTCACAAACTCGATATCGCGGATGGAACCCACCCCAAGCTTCACTTCACCCCAATCTCGCCCCGCATCCCGCAGTTGCTTTTCGGTCTGTTGTTTCATGTTGAAAACGGCAAGCCGAAGCTGGTTATGCTCCTGACTGAACAGCAGGGGGTCCGCTTCTTTCAAGAACCTTTCACCGATCGATAGCTCTCCGGCGATGGGGTGGGCTTTCAGCAAGGCCTGTCTCTCCCAATGGCGGGCGTGTTGTTCCAGGTAACGCAGGTGGGTTTCCAGCGAGTTGACCAACATGCCGCTCCGTCCCCAGGGGCGCAGGCGCATGTCTACGCGATAGAGAAACCCCTCGGCTGTGACGTTGGACAGCGCATCGATCAATCTCTCTCCCAGGCGCACGTACTGCATGGCGTTCCGTTCAGCCAGGAAAACCAGATCGACGTCCGAGCTGTAGTTGAGTTCCCCCCCGCCCAACTTCCCCATCGCCAGCACCACAAAGCCGGCGGTTTGTGAATGGGTTTCCCGAGCGACGATCTCCAGGCATATCCGTATCATGCAGCCAGCCAGACGAGAGAGCTGCGCGGTGATCGTGGGCACATCCAGCAAGCCAAGTAAGTCGCTGGTACCGATACGCAAGAGCTCTCCGCGTTGGAAACGGCGTAGTGCGTTGAGCTGCTCTTCTGCGCTGGCGAAACGCATCACGGCATCCCTCGCCTCCGCCTCGATTTGCGCGAGCGCTTTCGGTTGGGCGAAACGCCGGAGATCCAGCAGCGCTGCGAACAATTGCGGACGCTGGAGCAGGATTTCGGTCAGGAAACGGCTGCCTCCGAACAGGATGATCAGGATCTCCAGCGCCCGGGGACTGTCAGCCAGATAGTTGGACAACACGGCTGGCTCGCCCAGGGCGTGGATGAAGCGTTCGAGGCTTGAGAGCGCCTGGTCGGGGTCGGCTGCCTTGCTGAGCACCCGCAACAGAATAGGCAAATACTTCGCCCAGACGCCCTGAAGTTCCGGGTAGGTAGTGATCGCTTGGAAACAACGCTGTGCTGCACCCGGATCTGCAAAACGGATGGTGGTAAACGCACGCTGCCGTTCATCATCTCGCAGATGGGGTTCCGCCAGCAGGT
This sequence comes from uncultured Anaerolineae bacterium, assembly GCA_964589015.1. Taxonomy (GTDB): domain Bacteria; phylum Chloroflexota; class Anaerolineae; order DAOTYC01; family DAOTYC01; genus CAZPTF01. Next base: position 292 of record CAZPTF010000139.1, on the reverse strand, counting down.
CGTAAGCTGGATTGTTCAGACGGTCAACCATTCTTTCCCAGACCAACTCATTCGTTAGAATAGCTGGATTATAACCGAAAAGTCGGGCAAAGTCTACAGATACAGGAATTTGGAGTGTTTCCAGGATTCAGGCGACAATTGGCTCCGTTTCTACATGGCGAATCTGTTGGCGAGTGTATCTGTGGTACCAGACTGGGCCAATCTCCGGCGCCTCCGTCATGATCCCGGGACTGCGGCGCCTGGACGGAACGTGCGCCGTTGTGTATCGCAGTAGATTGGCACCGTCTGATCC
>CAZPTF010000138.1:0-10175 GCA_964589015.1 uncultured Anaerolineae bacterium | reverse complement strand
CCATCACCAACGAGCAAACGTTCATGCTGTTGCCGATGACCATGCCACCGACCGGGATGATGTCGCGCGGGGTGAAGGAGAAGATGCCGAGCAGAACGAGCAAACCCAACGTGAAAAATGCGCCGGTTGTGATCGAGATCAACGCCACTGCCGTCGCATGGGGAACACCTTTTCCCCGTCGCCCCGAGGTAAACCCGGCAACCGCGACCATCACGGTTTGGATCAACAGAATATACGCCGGATGATCCGCAGCGAAGACCAGGTCCAGCGCGTAACCAATCGCAATGAGTTGCACAAACGCCCTGGCAACGGCGATCAGCATATGCTTTTCCAGATCGAGATGCTGAATCCGTGAGATGAGCATCGCGAACAGGACGAGAACGAAAGCCGCCGCTATGCGCTCCAACCCTGTTAACTGCAGAGAGGAAAGCAGGTCATGCACCATGACGATCGGTTCCTTTCCAGTTGTGGCAAACCGCTGACTCATCCGGCGTGCACACCATCATCCGGAATGAATAACGGTTCCATCGCTTCCAAGCCACCCCCTGGCAAAAGCCGCTGCGAGATGTGCGCTGCCTTCGCGGAACAGGTGCGCGGGAGTCCCTTCATCGACGATTTGGCCATCGACAAGCAGATACACGCGGTCGGCGACCCGTTTGGCTTGCTGGATATCGTGCGAAACCCAGAGCACAGTCAGCCCGAGAACGGTGCGCAAGTTGTTGATGGTCTCTTCGACGTGGCGAGTCGCAGCCGGGTCCAGGGCGGAGGTGGGTTCATCGAGGAGCAGAATTTCCGGCTCGTTTGCCAATGCACGCGCGATCGCCACACGCTGCCCTTCTCCGCCGGAGAGGGTATCGACAGGATCGGACGATTTCAAGGGATTCAACCCGGCCCTATCCAACAGCTCCGCTACCCGTTCAGCGGACAGCGTCTCCCCGTGCAGCGCGGGCCCGTACCGGACGTTGTCGGCGATGGAACCCGCAAACAATGCCGGCGTCTGCAAGATCATCCCAACCCGCCGTCGAAGCGCGAGCACTTCCATTGCGGTGCTATCCACCCCGTCGATGAATACCGTTCGCGCAGGCGGTTCCAACAAGCGGTTAATGCAACGCAACAGCGAAGACTTGCCTCCACCGCTCGGCCCGATGAGGCAAACGGACTCGGCACGCTCGACGTGCAGAGAAATGTCCTTCAGGATGGCTTTCTCATGTCGCAGCAGGGTCAGACCCTTGACTTCGATAACCGGTCGCCGCATGATTCAGTGAGCTTCTGATGGTTCGGGTTGAGAGGAAGTACGCACCAGCCAGAGAAGCAAGATCACGATTGCCACCGCCTCGCCCACAAGCAACATCGTGAGGATCAACGGCCCGCTCGTCCCGAGCGTAACACCCCCGAAAACCGGTACGGCATCAGGCGCAGCGAACATCAGCCCCAGGCTCAAGGCATTCCAGACCGCGTGAAGAATCACTGCAACAACATAGTATTTCAACCACTGCAGCAGATGGCCCTGGCGTAGTAAAGCATACCACCCCAGACCCATCAAGGCACCCGTTGCACAGTGCAGGACGGTCGTGCCGAAGCGCATTGGCGCCAGCAACCCCCAGGACATGTCCCCGATCGCCAGGTTGCCGTTGAACAGCCCCTCAGCAAAGGCGAAGCCTGCTCCGCCTAACACGCCCCACCACAGCGCCTGCTGCTTAGATGGACGCCGGTAGACCATCAAGAGGACACCGATCGCTTTCAATAACTCCTCGGCCAGCGGCACGGCAACGGCCAGCAGAAAGAACAGGCTACCAGCCACAACCGGGGTGAACAGAAACTCCTTGATATTGCTGGGGTCATCGATCCAACCAGGCGACTCGACGCTCTCGGCCAGGGACTGGAGTGTATCCACGCCGCCCGGAGTCACGATTACCGCAATCAGGACGACAACGATGACTGCGATGACCGCAAGCATTTCCAGAAACAGCGCCAACGACGTCGTGACGAAGGCACCACTGGAGAGTTGCAGGATCGTCTCCCGCCAGGTGATCGCCACACCGTACCGCACCAGCCGGTTCCCAACCAGTGAGAGAATCCAGCCCACCGGCAGCGCAATGCCCAACACATAGAGGAGGGGAAACAACATCCAGCCCAGGTTGCCGGTCGCCGAGACGGCAACGCCCAGGGCAACTACGACCACGAAGGCCGCGATGAACACGACCGGCGCCGGCAAGCCAAACAGCGAGCTAGAGCGGCCCGAGAGACTGGAGACTACCTGGAAAACGAGTGCGCCGCCCAGGGACAGGGTGAGGGCAAATATCGAGAATCCAGTGGTGCCGGCGTTCAGTGGAGAACTGCCGACCGCGTGTGGAGCAAATAACGAGAGAACCAGATAGATGCTTCCGATGGCGATACCGGTGAGAATGAGCACCGAACCGGCAAGCAGTGTGAAGACCTTGGCAATCCTCAGCCAGGCAGATTCCGGTACGCGCCGCCCCAGCGCAACGCTGGATGCTGTCGACAGATTTGAGTTCATCTCGGTCACTCTCCTTGATCTGCGTACACGAAAATACTGATCTCTGCTGATTATACCATTATGTGCGCGCATGCAAAAGAACATGAGAACACGAAGGGAAGCAGCTTCTTGACAAAACCGTCTTTTCAGGGTATATTGTCCATATATAATATATTAAATATGGGAAGTCTCGAATCCACAATGGACCGCTTTTTGGGGGTCCGGCACGGCCACGCACCCCATTTCGAGAATCCCAACGTTGTCTTCCTCATCACCATTGACAACCGCAGCATAGCGGTTTTGCCTGCATGCTGATATGTTGTGCCTTTGGGCCCCAAGGGCAGGTTGAGTTATTCTGGCTGGAAAGCAAATCCAAACAATGTAGAAAGGTTCAACGATCATGAATCTTACTGACGGACAACTTGGGAATAATCTACCGGATTCTTCTTTTCAAGATGGCCCGACCTATCGCCGCAGGTTCCGTTTGACTGACATCTTCCGCGTCAGAGAGAGCGGGACCATCATCGCCCTGCTCATCATTTGTCTCTTCCTCGCCTTAACCACGAAAAGCTTCCTGTTACCGCTCAACCTGATGAACGTGCTCCGCCAGATGGCGGAAATCAGCATCATCGCCGTCGGGATGACCTTTCTGATCATTACCGCTGAGTTCGACCTGTCAGTCGGGTCGATGTTCGGGTTGGGAGCGGTCGTGACGGGCATCCTGGTCCGCGATTTCGGGTGGAATATGTGGTTGAGCTTCGCCCTGTCTCTGGTTCTGGCTGCAGCAGTCGGGCTGTTCAACGGCGTATTGACCATGAAAGTGAAAATCCCGTCATTCATTGTGACGCTGGGTATGCTGAGCGTCCTACGCGGTGCGGCGCTCGTCATCGCGGAAGGGTATCCGGTGGCCGAATATCCCGATTCGAGTTTCTTCGATGTGTTCGCGGGGCGTTTCTTCGGCTTCCTGCCAGCGCAGGTAGTCTGGATGCTGTTGATCAACATCATCGGTGCGATCATTCTGAGCCGGTTTGTGTTCGGGTATCACGTGTATTCGACCGGGAGCAACATGCGGGCCACCATGCTCTCTGGGATCAACACGGACTGGGTTAAGATTCGCTGCTTCATGATTACCAGTGTATTGGCGGCATTTTCCGGCGGGTTGATGCTGGCCCATCTGAGTTCCGCGGGGCCTCTCGCCGGCACCGGCATGGAACTGGACGTCATCGCGGCTGTCGTCATCGGTGGCACGGCACTCGCCGGCGGTTCCGGCTCCATCCTGGGGACATTCCTGGGCGCTGCGATCATGTCCGTCCTCCGCAATGGTCTGGTCTTGTTAGGCGTTTCCGCCTACTGGCAGGAAGGTATTATCGGCGCAGTAATCATCATTGCGGTGGTCATCGACACCTTGAGCAAACGTTCCGCCATTTTCGAAAAGCGGGATTAATCGTTGCGGCGTTCGATTCTGAGTCAACTGAATACGTGGGTAGCCGTTTCGCAAGTGATTGCAACACAAGTGAAAGGAGGTGCCCGGGGGATAATTCGACAGACCCTTTGAATTTCAATTTGGAGAAGTCAACCGTCCACACTCAAAGAAACGAGGAGGTTTTACAGGATGAAACGCCGTTATCTCGTAGTATTCAGTCTCGTAATGGTTGTGTTCTTGCTGGCGTCCATGACACCGGCCTTCGCACAGGAGCCGGAAGCAGGCAAGGATCTGCACTTTGCCCTGCTCACGCACGAGCTGGGTAGCGGGTTCTTCGCCCCACACAAAGTTGCTGTCGAAGACTTCGCCAAGCGTTATGGTGTCACTGTCGACTTCATGGGCCCCAAGATCTGGGACGTGAACGAACACGTCAATATGATTGAAAGCCTGATTGCCGCAGGTATCGATGGCATTGCGACAACGACACCCGATTCGGACGCTTACGATAAGATCATCCAGCAAGCCCTGGATGCGGGCATTCCGGTAGTGGGCCACAACAACGACGACACAACGCCTAACCCGCGCCTGGCCTTCGTCGGCCAGTTCGATTACCCGGCAGGCCGTACCGCTGGCGAGCAGGCAATCATGTACGCCGGTGGTGTGGATGCTGTCAAGGGCAAGAAAGCCGTCATCTTCATTTGCTGCCCTGGTTTCACTGCCCTCGAAGACCGTGCCCGCGGTATCAAGGATGTCCTGAAGGAAGCCGGTATGGAAGTAGTCGGCCCAGTCGAGTACACCGCCGACTCCACCAAGGTGTACGGCAACATCGAGGCCACCTATCTGGCCAATCCCGATGCTGCCATGCTGTTGAGTGTGGACGCCTTCACGGAAGTGCTCGCGCGCTTCATGATGAAGAACAACCTCGGAGATCAAGTCGTAGCCGGCGGTTGGGATATGCTCCCGGCGACGATGGAAGGCATCCAGGACGGTGCGCTGAAGTTCACGATCGGGTCGAACCCCTACATTACCGCCTACTATGCCCTGACCAACCTGTACTTCAAAGCGACCAAGGGCATCGAGCCGGTGAGCATCGACACCGGTGTGGTTCTCGTCGATTCCACCAACATCGACAAGTATGCTGACGTTGCCAAGGCCGAGGTGGCAAAAGAGTAACTGACCCACCGTAGGAACCGAAATGCTGGGGCAGGGGAGCTTTTCGCTCCCCGCCCCAAGACTTGTGAGAGCGAACATGAGCGAAAACATCATCGAATTTGTCAATGTCTCCAAACGATTTGGCGGCGTTCAGGCGTTGGACGATGTGACGTTCAGCGTCCAGCGTGGTGAGATTCACGCACTGGTCGGCGAGAATGGTGCGGGGAAATCCACATTGATCGGCCTGTGCGGCGGTGTGAACGCCAAAGATGAAGGCCAAATCATCTTCAAGGACGAGGAAATCCAGAAAGTCAGCCCGCAATACTCCAAGGAACTGGGCATCAGCATCGTCTATCAAGAGTTCCCATTGTGCAATCATCTTAGCGTGGCAGAGAATATCTTCCTGGGCCCAACTCCTCAGACGCGATTGGGCATGATGGATCGGAGCACAATGCGGCGGCGTGCTCGTGAATTGTTCGAGAGCCTTGGTGTGAACATCGATCCTTCCGTGGCAGTAGGTACTCTGAGTATCGGCGAGCAGCAGATCGTCGAAATCAGCAAGGCCCTGTCGCACGATGCGGACTTGATCATCATGGACGAACCGACATCGGCGCTCACCCAGAGCGAGACGGAGCATTTGTTCGGAATCATCACGCGGTTGAAGCGGCGGGGAATCACGGTCATCTACGTGTCGCACCGGCTGCGCGAAGTGTTTGAAATCAGCGACCGGATCACGGTGTTGCGTGACGGCAAATTCGTTGGCACGGTCGATGTGGGGGACACGTCGATGGACCAGGTGGTCCAAATGATGGTCGGGCGCCAAATCTCCGCACTGTTTCCGAAACAAACCGCCGAGATCAGGGATGTGATCCTGCAGGGCGAACACCTGACCCAGCGCGATGCCTTCGAGGATGTGAGCTTCGAGGTGCGCCAAGGGGAGATTTTGGGTCTGGCCGGACTGCAGGGATCCGGAAACCAGAGCCTGTTACGCGCGATATTCGGTATTCACGGACTGGATGCGGGCAACTTGTTCCTGGCGGGCAAGAAACTCAGCGTCTCGTCGCCGGACGAAGCGATCGGCCTGGGCATTGCCTATGTGCCGGCTGACCGCCGCTCCGAAGGAACGGTGCTGAACCTATCTGTCAGTGATAACATCGGCCTGCTGAGTCTGAACAAGATTTCGCGCTTCGGGTACGTGGCGCGGCGCAAGCTGCAAAGCATCGTCCAGCAGGGAATTCAACGCCTCAACATCAAGACGCCAAGCGCACGGCAATCCGTCCAAAACCTGAGCGGTGGTAACCAGCAGAAGGTGGTTCTGGCGAAGTGGTTGTCGATCAAGCCCAAAGTGCTTCTGCTCGACGATCCGACGAGAGGTATCGATGTAGGCTCGAAAGCGGAGATTCACCAACTGCTGAACAAGTTGACTCAAGAAGGACATGGAGTCCTGTTGATCTCATCCGAGCTGCCCGAGTTGTTGGCGATGAGCGACCGGTTGCTGGTCATGTATAAGGGGCGCGTCGTCGAAGAAATGACGCGTGAAGAGGCGACCGAGGAACGGGTGATGGCGTTGATGACCGGGGCGGTGGCTGCTGCCGGGTAATACGCGCTCGACCGGATACGCCGGTTTGCTTTCACAATCGAGACGATTTATCATTCCTCCTGTGCATCGCGCAGGAGGAATTTCTTATGTCTCGACACGACAATCCCCCACTCTTCCCACACAGGCTGCTGACGATCAGGTTTCTTCTGTTGTCTGTGCTGATCCTGGTACTCGCGGGAGTCTTTGTGCTACGTGGGCAACTCACGAACCCGGGGACGCGCAACACTGGTCCCGAAAAAGGGTTGTTCGCCCCCGATTTCTCCGCGCACGCGTTGACTGGAGAGATTATCCGGCTGAGCGAGCTGCGCGGGAAACCCGTGGTCCTGAATTTCTTCGCCGGCTGGTGCAGCCCGTGCAAGAAAGAAGCGCCTCACCTGCAGGCAGCGTACGAAACGCGCGGCGCTGAGGTCGCTTTTCTCGGAGTGACTTTTCAGGACACCGCCGCGACCGCACGGCACTTCGCTGACGAATATGGTCTGACATTTCCGATTCTGCTGGACGAATCGGAGGAAATCGGGCGGAGCTACCACGTGCGCAGCTTTCCGGTGACGGTATTCATCCGCCCCGACGGGGTGATTCACGCGGTCATCAAAGGCCCGGTCACGCGCGAGTTCGTCCTCGTGATGTTGGACGGTATGAGCGAGCACGTCACATCCACGTGAACCGACGCGTTTCCGCCGAATGCCGGGCTAACCCAGCGACATCTCCACAAACTGGGTGATGTCCACCACGCGCACGCGGAGTTTTTCGGTCTTTGCGGCCTTCTGCAGCGTGCGCACGCACTGCGGGCACGCGGAGACCACATACGCCGCGCCGACCTCGGCGGCCTGCGCGATCCGTGTGGCAGACACATCCGCCTGGACTGCAGGATCGAACGTCTCGATGTCCCCACCACCGCCGCAGCACAGCGCGTGCGCGCGATTCTGCGGCATTTCCACGAACTCGCACCCGGAGATGGCGGTCAGGATTTGGCGCGGTGCATCGTAGATGCCACCCTTGCGGCCGAGATCGCACGGGTCATGGTAAGTGACCACCGTCCCCTCCTTCGGAAAACGGAGCGAAAGCCGTCCGGACGCCGTCAGATCAGCCAGCACTTCCACGGCGTGAACCACCTGCACGCCCAACTCCTCCCCGGCGATTTCCGGATAGACGTGCTTCCACATGTGATAGCACGACGGGCAAGTCGCGACGACTTTGGGCACGCCTAGCGCGCGCATGCGCGCGATGTTATGCCGGATCAGGGGCCTGGCCTGTTCCAACTGACCACCCATCATCTGCGGGAAGCCACAGCACCACTCGTCGGGACCGAGTGTCGTGAAGCGTACACCTGCCCTGCCCAGTATCGAGCTGAACGCCTGTGGAATCGGATAGGTCATCGGGAACATGGACGAAACACAACCCACGAAGTAGGCCAGCTCGGCGGATGCGTCCTGCACGAGCCCATCCGGTTTCTCTTCCAGATTCTCCGTCCATGCCAAGCGATTGCTGTTTTCCTCGCCAGAGACGTTGTAGTGGGACTCGATCCGCGCTCCCATCATCCCCAGTGCACGCAGGCCGGTGAGCAACGCTTCGTCGTCCCCCAAGCGATCCCATGTTTCCGACCGGTAGCGCTCTTGCATCACCTTCTGGCGCAATGCCTCCACCAACTTGCGCACCGACACACCATGCGGGCAGTGTTGCGTGCACGTATCGCAGCCCAGGCACCGCCAGATGCTCGCGTCCGTGGCGAGCAGCTCCTCCAGGCCGAATTGCGCGGCGCGCATCATCTGTGCCGGGCGATAGGTCATCGCCAACGCGGCTGGGCAGCCCAACGAACAACGTTCGCATTGATAACACACATAGACGTTCTCGTCGCACATCTCGCGGACAAAAATGGAGAGAGCAGTGGTCAGGGTGGATTCCATACGGGCTCCTTCCTCGCACTCAGGAGAATTCGATTTTCCGGGCAGGTCTATTCTAGCACACGCGGTCCGGAGCTGCAAGTGATTGAAACGCGCGAAGGTATGTCCAAGATTCCAGGCGAGCGTGCCGCGGGGCTTCAGCCGGAGATTGGCCCCGTCGGAGCGCGCCCAAGATTGGCACAGTCCTGACCGCCAAGAGGAGATTCGTGTGAACTTTGCGGGGGGTGTCCCATAAGTACTGAGTAGTCTCTGCGTGACGCGGCCTTGCCGTCCACGAATCAGGCTCGAATACTCGAATGGGCGCGTCCGGTGGCGATGGGCCGCCCGGCATGGACGTCGTAGGGGCGGCCCCTTGCGGTTGCACGCAGCCGTTGCGGTCGGAGGTCTTCTCCCCGACACGCAGGCCGAAATCGAGGCGCCAGCCGGAGACCGGCAGCAATATCGACGTCCCGTTCGGTCGGCCACAGGGTTGCTTGCAGCTACGCGTCCGAACCCACGCGGGGCGACTACCCGCAGGAGTGCGGCTGTGGTGCACTCAACCTGTTCAGGATCTCAAGCTCGGCTTCAGCAAACTCCAGCGCTGAACGATATCCCCTGTCGCCCCGGGCGCGAACGTAGTCGTGTACTTCGGCGACCGCGTTCGCCGGGCAAGCCGCCCAGCCCACCTCGCGCATCCCAGCGAGGTCCGGCACGGAATCACCTATGTACATGGTGCGTTCCGAGGACGTACCATAGCGGCCCAACAAATACCGGACTCCATCTCCTTTGTTCACAGGCGGTACGACGTCGATCGCCGTGGAGGACTGGGCAAAGACAACCATCCGTTCAGCGAGTAGTCCATCCAGTACAGGCAGCGCAATTTCGCGGATCACTGCGAAGAATGGGGCCGGTTCGATTTGTTCGAGTGTGCCCGCAAAGGATGGGATCCGCACCGCCAGGGAGAAACGCTTCTGCAGCAACAGAGGTTGGGTGACAGGCCGGCCGAAATGCCTGTGTAACGTCGCGCTGATCGCCGGCAGCTCTTTCGCGAGGCGCTCGCCGGTACGCCGGATCGGCTCCACGGAGGGTCGCAGGTGATGCAGCGTGGGGACCTCGTCGATCAGCGCGAGGTGCATATCGGCGACGGGATCGATTACGATGTCCAGACCGTGTTCGCACAGCACGGGCGTCTCCGGCCAGATGACGCGCTGCATGGGGAAGAACTGCGCCCGCTCCAGGATGCCGCGCGTATCCTCCCACCCACGCCCCGTGGCGATAACGATCTGTGGCCCCGCATAGGCGCGGTAGTACGCGAAGTGGCGCGCGGAAGCCGCCTCGTCCAGCACGATGCGCAGCGGGTCGTAGTTCTGTGGTACCATGCAGCCGTCTATGTCGTTGAATACAATGTCGATCACGATGGCCTCTCCCCGCTCTGCGCTCACGGCCTGCCGAAGGCGTGAGCGAGGCGATCGGTGCTCAGGTGCAGGAAAATGGGGCGCCCGTGCGGGCACGAGTGCGGCAAAGAGGTCTGCTCCAACTGCCGGATCAAATCGCGCATCTCCTCGTGCGACAACGTCTGTCCTGCGCGGACAGCACTGTGACAGACCACTGTCAGCAGAGCAT
>CAZPTF010000137.1:0-10191 GCA_964589015.1 uncultured Anaerolineae bacterium | reverse complement strand
AATAGCAAGTATACGAAACGGCATTTATCTTGTCATAATCTGCGCGAAGCGTTTATTGCATCAAGGTGGTTATACATAGTCTAACCGTAATCGGGCGACGAACGGAGTCACCATGCAATTCGGAAACGGCAGCAGGTGTTCTGCATATAGTTTTCTTCTTGCGCCACGACAAAAGGCAATGGTATCTTCACGAGGATTGCCACGTGCTACAGCAGTGACAACCGCGAACCCCTTTTATTTTACCTGATATTACATAACAAGCATAGTGCGAAGTATTTTGAAGGGTATATTGCTTCAAAATTCACAATAAACTACAGCACTTCCGTAGCGAGCGAACCGAGAATTGCGATGATGAGCCCGAGGTGTAACATCCAATCATGCCAGGTAAGCCAGGAAACACCGGGAATCAGTCCGCACACGAAATTGAGTATGACCAGGGTCACACCGATGATGGCGGGGAGCCCGCGCCAACGCGCCAAGAACTCGAGAAGTTGGTCTGCCATGTGTCTTTCTCCGCTGCCAGAGTGGAAAACACCTGATCCGATCTGTCATCGCACTGCGCCGCCACACACGCTACAACGCACTTTGGTCAGGCATTTCTGATCAAATAGTCCTGAAAGCTATCCAACAGTCTCTCAGGTAGAAATCCCTTGATGGTTGTCCCTTCGTCCGAGTATTCTTCCCATTCCACCGATCCGTGCTTGTGGAATAGCGCCACAAGCTCAGCATCACGATACGGCAGCTTCACTTTGACAGGAATCATCGTATGGTGAAGGGTTTCTTCAATCCGCTGCAGTAACGCATCCAGTCCCATTCGTGCCGCCGCGGAGATCATCAGGCCATCTGGAAACGCCTGCAAAACGTCATCGAGCGGCTGTGATGCATTGAGCTTGTCGACCTTGTTCAGGACTACGATGGTGGGTTTGGCGATCGCTTCCAATTGTTCAAGGACGACCTCGACCTCTCTGCTCTGCTCGATGGCTGTTCGTTGGGTTATGTCGACTACGTGCAGGAGCAGGTCCGCGTCGGTTACTTCTTCCAGTGTCGCACGAAAAGCCGCTACCAGGTGAGTCGGCAGCTTCTTGATAAAACCAACGGTATCCGTCAGTAGCACTTCGCGCCCGGAAGGTAAGGTGATTCGCCGTGTGATGGGATCCAGCGTGGCAAACAACTGGTCGGCAATATAGGCGTCTGCTCCGGAAAGCGCATTCAGCAGCGTCGACTTTCCGGCATTCGTGTACCCCACCAGCGCAATGGTGGGAATCCCGGCATGCCGCCGTTGTGCGCGGTACAACTCACGTTGGGTCCGGACCTGTTCCAGATTGCGTTTGAGTTGGGTTATCTTGTGATTGATCTCACGCCTGTCGGTCTCGAGCTGGGTTTCACCGGGACCACGCAGTCCTGCCCCAAGGCTACCTGGGCCGGATCCCGCACCACGCGCGCCACGTCCTCGCCTCCCTCCGCCAGCGGCTACCTGGCGGTTGAGGTGCGCCCATTGGTGAGTGAGCCGAGGAAGCAAGTACTCATATTGTGCCAACTCCACCTGCATGGTGCCCTCACGAGTGTGGGCATGCTGTGCGAAGATATCCAGGATCAATGCCGTCCGGTCCAGCACCCGAACCCCGAGAAATTCCTCGATGTTGCGTTGCTGTCGCGGTGAGAGCTCATCGTCGAAGACCAACAGATCGAACTGCAGTTCCGCCAGCCAGGTCTGTATCTCGTCCAGCTTGCCTTTGCCGATGTAGGTTCCCGGATCGACCCGTTCGAGCTTCTGGTAGGTCTGGCCTACAATCTCCAACTGAGCAGTCGAGCTCAACTGCTCCAGTTCCGCCAGTGAGTCCTCGATCTGCCAGCCGCTCACATCACCTTTCATTTGCACACCCACCAGGAATGCCCGTTCGACTGGTGGTGCAGTAGAAATGGGTATCTTACTGATGACTATTTCTCCATCTTTCTGACACGCTGCCACTTTGTTTTACGTTAGCGTGCATACAATCTCACTCAACGGCCCAAACCGAATGCTCGAAACACACACCTATGTGGCTTCACTGGCGCTGCGGCGTCTCGGAAACCATCCCGGCACTGCATTTTCCGCCTGTTGAAAGCCACTCCTGTAAGATCTCCCCTACCCTCTCCAGACTCGCAGGGGTAATCTGATCACACGTATCCTGTGTCGTGTGCCAATGCGGATAATCAAAATCGATTATGTCTACTGCCGGAATGCCCTGCTTGAGGAAAGGGATGTGGTCATCACTCAGGCCCCAGCGGTATTGAGGCACGAAATACTGGCGATACCCCAACTGAGCCGCAACATCCCAAATCTCCTGGAGCAACTCAGGGTCCGAGTTTGCTTCCCAGAAGATATTCTGATCGGCATCTCCGATCATGTCAACCAGAACCATGCATTGTGGCCGCTCCTGCAAATGCGCAGCCATGTAGGCGGAACCAATAGCATACGGCCAGCCATCGATATGTCCACGGTCCTCCGCATCGAAGAACGTGAGCCAGATTTCCTGTTGCAGGTCTGTTTCATTCAGAACCCGCGCAAGTTCCAGCAATACCGCTACCCCGCTCGCGCCATCATTGCCGCCAATGATGGGTTCATGCGGAGTCTCCAGATCCTTGTCTGCGATAGGACGCGTATCATAATGAGCGCCCAAGAGAACGATGGGGCCTTGGCCCTTCTTACCGACGATGTTGCGCACTGCAAGCTCGTCATAATCGAACATTTGTTCTGTAACTGACCATTCATATTCTTTCAGTACGTTGATTATGTAATCTCCGGTCTGCCAACCCGCTTCCGTGCCAGTGGGCCGTGGCCCAATCGTGCACTGCTCGAGTGCATAGTGGTATGCCATGTCTCCACTAAATGAGACGGTGCCAGTAATGATTGCCGGCTGGATGGCGATCCCTGAATCAGCGGACTGCAGCCACGGAGCGCCGTTTTGCCTGACCCCGTTCCACGCTGCTGCGTGGGTTAGCAGCAAGGAGCACAGAATAACGAGTACGAAAGTGACTCCCAGGAACAGTGAAAGATGTTTGGACACGGTCAAACCTCCCCAAGAATGGCGATGATGAGCACACTTATGAGCATTGTCCCTATTGTACCTCAACCAGAAAAGAAATCAACCATTTCACAGGTGAGCGGCAGCGAACTGCTGTAAGTCGGAGAGCGCACGATTGCGCAGGGATTCGCGTTTGTCCCGCTTTTTCAGAGGTTGCTCGATCTCCGGTAACAGACCGAAATTCGGTTTCATCGGCTGGAAATCCGTTATGACAGCAGATGAAACGTAACGGCACAGGGCGCCAATCATGGTAGTCGCCGGAAACACCAGGAGAGCCTGTCCTTGCAGGTACCGCGCCGCATTGAGTCCGGCTACCATCCCGCTTGCTGTCGAAGCCATGTATCCTTCCATCCCCACGAGTTGTCCCGCCAAAAAGAGAAGAGGATCGCCACGAAACTGCATGGTCGGCTCCAGAAGCGCTGGCGAGTTGACGAAAGTATTGCGGTGCATCTGACCGAAGCGTACGAACTCCGCGTGTTCCAGCCCCGGAATTAACCGGAATACACGTTCTTGTTCTTTCCAGCGCAAATTCGTTTGAAAACCAACAAGGTTGTACAGGCTGGCCGCGAGATTATCCTGCCTGAGTTGCACGACCGCCCAGGGACGCCGGCCGGTGCGTGGGTCCGTCAGGCCGACCGGACGGAGTGGCCCATAGGCCAGTGCTTTCTCTCCGCGCGAGGCAATCACCTCGACTGGCAGACAGGCTTCGAAGAACTTCTTGTCGGACGCCTCGAAACCCCGCAGGGGAATCGTCTCTGCCGCAACAAGTGCTTCGACGAAGCGCTCGTATTCCTCGCGATCCATTGGACAGTTGATATAATCGTCCCCTCCCCGTCCGTAACGCGCTGCCCGAAACACCTTGGAGAAATCTAGCGAGTCTTCCTTCACGATCGGTGCGAGCGCATCGTAAAAATAGAGCTGATCAGCGCCAGCCAGCCTGGCGATCTCGCGAGCTAAGGCATCCGACGTCAATGGCCCCGATGCGATGATCGTCACGCGTTCTTTCGCAACATACTCCACTTCTTCGCGATGGACCTCGATCAATGGGTGGGATTCGACACGCGTGGTTACCAGGCGGGCGAACTCCTCTCTATCCACAGCGAGCGCACCTCCAGCCGGTACCGCACTTGCCTGAGCGCATGTCAGAATCAATGAATTCAGCATTTCCAGTTCTGTCTTCAGCAGACCTGGCGCTCTGTCCGGCACACTTGATCCCAGAGAATTGCTGCAAACCAGTTCCGCCAAATATCCCGTCTGGTGCGCTGGCGTTTGTTTCACTGGACGCATCTCGTACAACGCAACACTGACACCGCGTTCCGCCAATTGCCAGCTAGCCTCCGAGCCGGCTAATCCACCCCCTATCACCACCACATCAGCCATGAAAACCTCACGCCTTCCTCCATTTGAACCGGTATGGCATCCTGTGAATGACCGCCTGTTGTAGCCTGGTTTAGCGGTTCGTGGATGCCACCTTCTTCACATTATACCACGGCCTGCCAGATATCCAACCCATACCGCTCTTTGGACGGTTTCAGGATTTTATCGGGTCCGATCTTGATTGAGCGATCATCTTTGCGCATGTATCTACAAAATGGTATACTCGGGAGCTAAATCAGGGGTAGACGCGTTTTACGAATCTCTTTGTTGCGATGATCTGCACGCCGGGTTCGTGACGGTCCGTCTGATTGTACAGACGAAGAGGAGTTCTCCCGTATGTTGGCAACGGAAATCATTGCAAAAAAGCGCGATGGGCTGGAATTGAGCGCCGAGGAATTGGAGGAGTTTGTCGGGGGATACACCAGAGGAGAAATACCGGATTATCAGGCCGCGGCCTGGTTGATGGCTGTCTATTTGAGAAGTATGACTCTCCAGGAGATTGTCAGCCTGACTTCCATAATGGCACAGTCCGGCCAAGTTCTCAACTTGAATGATATCGCGCCATTCATCGTCGATAAGCACTCTACCGGAGGCGTTGGCGACAAAACGACGCTGGTTGTTGCTCCGTTGGTTGCAGCAACGGGTCTTCCGGTGGGCAAGATGTCCGGGCGTGGGCTGGGCTTTACCGGCGGTACCATCGACAAACTGGAATCAATCCCCGGGTTTCGCAGTTCACTGACTCCCGCAGAATTCCGCGACAATCTGCGGCGCTATGGCATCGTGGTCTCTGGGCAAACGAGCGACCTTGCGCCAGGCGATGGGAAGCTCTACGCACTGCGTGATGTCACTGCGACGGTCCCCAGCATTCCGTTGATCGCCAGCTCGATCATGAGCAAGAAGATCGCGTCCGGAGCGAACGGTATCGTGCTGGATGTGAAGGTCGGTCGAGGCGCCTTCATGAAGACGCTTGAAGAGGCCGAGTCTCTGACGCGGGTGATGATCGGCATCGGGCAACGGATGGATCGTAAGATGTCCGCCGTCATCTCTAACATGGATCAGCCGCTCGGCAACGCCGTCGGCAACGCAATCGAAGTCATTGAAGCAATCGACACGTTGAAAGGTACCGGACCACAGGATTTCCTCGATCATTGCTTGACCGTGTCAGTACAGATGCTGCTGATCTCCGGGCACGCGGATAACGCGGAGTCCGCGCGAGCCATGCTCCGGAGCGTGCTGGACAATGGGACAGCGCTCGAGACCTTCCGGGTGTGGATCGGAGCGCAGGGCGGAGAGATTGCGGTCATCGACAAACCGGAGAGCATATTGCCAGTGGCGCGGTACATCCACGTGTTGGAAGCTCCGAGGGCCGGCTGGATCCGCTCCCTGAATGCCCTGGAGATCGGCTTGGCGGCACTGCAGTTGGGAGCGGGGCGTGCGGTCAAGGGCCAGCCTATCGATCACTCCGTCGGTATAGTCCTCCAGCACAAGATCGGAGATTGGGTGGATGCAGGAGAGCCGTTGTGCACGCTGCATTCAACGTATGATCCGAGCACGAACCGATTTCGGGAGATCGCGTCCAGTGTTCTATCCGCCTATCGGTTCAGTGATGCGCAGGTTGCCAGCCCCGAGACCACCCTCCGTATTCTGTGACGTGCGGCATGCTGGAAAAAGAAGGGAGAGACGCTTGGAAGGGCCTCCCCATATCTCCGTATTTCTTCGCTCGGAGGATCCGATCATTATGCAATCAGGCAGTCTGCGCCATAGCGGATGAGGAATGATCGACAAGCGCTTCTCTGACGATCTCCTGAAACTCTTCAATCGGGAACGGTTTGGTGATGTAACGATACACATCCAGGCGTTTGGCTTCCGCAACAATTTCCGGAGAACCATACGCGGTCATCAGAATGACCAGAGTCTCCGGGCTTTCCGCCTTGAGGGCACGCATCAGATCGAGCCCGCCCATTCCGCGCATGCGAAAATCGGTAATCACGAGATCACAGGGATTATCCTCCATGATTTTCAGGGCTTCCAGGGCGGAATTAGCGGTTTCGATCTCATATTCGGGGCCAAGGTTGAGCAGACTCTGCTTCAAGAGAAAGGCCAGTTTCACTTCGTCATCGACTACCAGGATCCGCTTTCTTCGTTTCACTGTGCCTGCCTCCCCCCAACTGCGCTCCCCAGAGCCTCTTGCGAACTACTGCTACTATAGCACGAAACATACCGGATGTGCGTCGAGAATCAGTAGAGGATACGTCAAGATTGAGTTGAGAGTTAACCAGGGGTAACATGAGCTGTCGAGCTTACTTATCCTGCTGTTCGACGGGTATGGCTAACATGTAACCCACCCCCCGGACATTCAGGATATGGCTGGGTTCGCTCGGATCTCGCTCCAGCTTTTGTCGCAAGTGACTGATGTGCGTCTTGATGATCGTCCTCGCCTCCTGTTCCGGACAATCATACCCCTGGGCACGGCTGACCAATTCTTCGCATTTGAGAACAGTCCCGGCCGATTCCGCAAGACTCGCCAGAACCGAGAACTCGGTCGGCGTGAGATTGACAGGCTCTCCATTCATCGTGACAATATGCTTCCGCAAGTCAACCAGCAACCCTCCTACCCGCAAGAAACGGCTGTTCGTTTCCGGTTCATCTATCTCCAGGTCAAGCACGCTTTCCTGTTGCAACTGATCCGTGTTTACCGCCGAAAGTTCCCGAACGCCTTGTTCCAAACGGTCTATCAGCTCTCTACGCCGTATGTCCCGCCACTGCTTCTTGAGCCCTTCCCGAATGCTGTCTTTGAGCAGGTCAGGCTCGCATGGCTTCAGCAGATAGTCGTGTGCACCCTGACGCAGCGCACCGATCGCGGACTCCAGTGTGGCATATCCCGTCAGCATAATGATCCCGGTGAAGGGAGAACGTCGGCGGATCTCTTTCATCAACGACAGCCCATCCATCCCTGCCATCTTGAGGTCGAGTAAGGCCAGATCAAAGCTGGTCCCTCTCATGACATTGAGCGCTTCTTCTCCACTCCCAGCCGTCACAACCTGGTAGCTCTCGCGCGACAACACTTCCTTCAGCGTACTGCGGATGGATGGGTCATCATCAACAATCAGGATTTTCCCTTGGATAGACATACGGACATCCTTTCATACTCCCATGACGGCACATCATTTCGCATCCCGGCCAATGAAAGGGAGCGACACAGTGAACACAGAACCCTGACCGACCGTGCTCTCGACGCGCAACTCCCCTCCATGACGCTCGACGATGTCGTAACTGATCGACAATCCCAGGCCCGTCCCTTTTGCCTTGGTCGTATAGAATGGATCGAATATACGTTCGAGTGCCTCCGGAGCAATTCCAACGCCTGTGTCTTCAAAGATCACTTCGATACGGGGATTGGTCTGCTCGCGAACGAACCGAGTCCTTACTCTGAGTTCTCCCCCGTCCGGCATCGCTTCCATCGCATTCAACATTAGATTAAAGGAAACCTGTTTGATTTGATCTGCGACGACGACAATCGGAGGCAGATCTGCCGTCAGGAACCGTTTGAGCTTCACATTGTTCTGCTGCAGGCGCTTACCCATCAGCGCGAAGACATTTTCCAACAAGCCATTCAGATCTGTTTCCCTAAGTCCTTCTTGCGAAGGCCGGTAAAGGTCGGCCAGACGCTGCACGATTTTTGCTATGCGGTCCAACTCTTCGCGGGCAATGTCCAGATATTGTCTGTTTGGACCGTTGGCCGCCATGCTATCGGCAACCAGATAGATACAGCTCTGCACGGATTGTAACGGATTGTTGATCTCGTGGGCGATCGAAGCAGCGAGTTTTCCCGTGGCGGCCAGTTTGGCACTCTGGAGCAACTGCGCATCGGCACGGGACAGTTTCTTCGTGAGCACATCGATTTCATCGCTCAACGTTAGATTCCGCAGGAGGAGAGATAAGACTGTAGCGAGAGTTTGAAGCAGCAGCACATCTGAAGGAGTAAAACTGGCTGCTCCCTTCAACCGACCTACAAAGAGGCAACCAGTGAGCTTCTCTTCGGACGTCAGTGGTGCTATCATCGCAGACCCTAGGTCTGTGGGGTTCGCTCTCTTCAGGCTTTCAAAAAGCACGTCATCCCGGATAGGAGATTCGATCAATTGCACATTACGTGTCTGAACGACCTGTCTGACTACAGTCCGTTGCCTATTATTCAAGGGGACTGCGATGCTGACAGGTGTCGACTGATCGTCATGCCACAGCTCTTCGATGACGAATTCGCTGTAATCACCTGCAAGAGACAATACCCCCCCCACCTGAGCACCAAGAGCCTTACAGGTGAGTCCGACCGCTGTGAGTACGTTGGAGTCATCCCCATGCCGCGACGGGAAAGCACTCGCCAACTCACCGATGGTACACAAACTGCTTTCCCAGGACAAGGGATCGCTGTTCATATTGCCCCCTGTTTACTGCAAGTCAGTATCGGCAACCGCGAATCAATACTCAAAGTAAATTTTGTGTTACTATTATAGCAAAAATCAGCGGAAGCGTCAATAGCAACAGGAAAAAGAAAACAGATGGTGTTACCAATCAGTGAGGGCGCGTTCAGCAATTACGTGCTCGTAGACCGGCAGGGTTTGTTCGGCAATATGGTGCCAATCATACTCCTCGCGGACGCGACGGTACGCATTCTTGACACGGGCCCGGGCCCATTCAGGGTGCTGTAGTGTGTGCAAGATGCCCCACGCCAAAGATTCCGGGTTTCCCTGATACACCGTAATACCTGTCTCCCCGTGTTCGACAACCTCGCGGAGCCCACCGGTCTCAGCGACTACAACAGGCGTCTTTGCAGACATGGCTTCAAGCGCAACGATCCCAAAAGGTTCGTACAGACTGGGGAAGACCGCACAGTCCGCGATCTTGAGCAGGCGATTTCGCTCTTCGTTAGAGATGAATCCGGTGAAGTATACCCGTGACGCTACACCCAGGGCAGCCGCTTGCCGGCGTAGCGCATCCGACATGCCACCAGTACCCGCGATGACAAACTTCGTATTCGGATGCTGTGCCAATACCAGGGGGACCGCATCGATCAATACCTGGATCCCTTTTTCATAGACCAATCTGCCAACGGAAAATACAATCTGCTCTGTCGGGGCCGCAAAACGCGCGCGGAATTCGCTCAGGTCTACCCCTTCCAGGTCATCGAATGGGCTGGTTACGATGCCGTTTGGGATAACATCGATCTTGTCAGCAGGGCAACCGAAATACTGCCGGACTTCCTGCGCCATGTAGTGGCTGCAACAGATGACACGCCACGATTCGTAAACCAGCACCCACTCGGTATGGCTGATCGCACTCTGGATTGGGTTGTGGAGTACCCCTCTGTTCCGCCCCAATTCAGTCGCGTGAATTGTGCTGAGCAATGGGGTCTTGAGCGCGTGTTTCAAAGCGATACCGGCGAATGCGACCAGCCAATCGTGCGCATGAATGATGTCCGCACCACCCAGTTGTTGTACGATAGAAAGGCCTTGTTCCTGAAGAACCTTGTTGGTCTGCTGCGCAGCTTCATAGAAATCGACAGAACTGACATCAGGCGGGTCAACTCGATATACTATGGCTCCCTGCACGTTTTCTGTAGCTGAGCCCCCATTCCAGCGAGGTGTTACCAGGTGAATTTCGACACCCAGATCAGCCAGCGCGGGTACGATCTCAGCTACGTGGTTCCCCAAGCCACCAACGACATGGGGTGGATACTCCCATGACAACATCA
>CAZPTF010000136.1:3049-10364 GCA_964589015.1 uncultured Anaerolineae bacterium | reverse complement strand
AGTCGTGTTTGCAGCGTGATCTGCCAGGTTCACACGAAGATATTCGTGTTGGTCAAGACTGGGCCAATCTCCGGCGCTACCATCGTTGTCGCGGGAGTGCTGTGCCTGGGCGGACCTTGTGCCTGTCTGCACCGGGGTAGATTGGCACAGTCTGCTCCGGTGGGTGTGTTCTCCAGCGCATGGGTCGTGTCACAGGCGCTATACTTGTCGCCGAAAACCCGGGCTGCATCCAAACGTCCGGTTCGATTTGCGTGCAGAATGAGATAATGGTATAATCACCAACTGTGTCTGGGGGGGGGATTACCCGTGAGGCACGATGTGCCTGACGCTTGTGGGCAACCTGGGAGGACGGCGAAGTTCACTCGAGAAAGTAGCTGAACCATGCGATTCGACCCGAAGACACGCCGCGCGTTATCGCTGGTATCCGGACTTGGGTTTTCGATAGCATTTTGTCTGGGTCTCAGCATTCTGGCGGGTGTTTGGATTGATAATCGGCTGCACACCCGTCCGGTGTTTCTGTTGGTGGGTATCCTGGTGGGTTTCTTTGCAGCGGGTTCGATTCTTTACGGACTGGTCAAACCGAGGCGCGAAGATCGTCAGCCGACTTGCCCTGGGGATGGGAATGAGGGTCACCAGGGTTAGTCGTTTTTGTTTGACCGCGACGCGCTGGGCGGCAAGGGCCGTAGCTTGCGCGTATGGGATGAGCAGTGATGAACGCGATGTGGGTCAAGATTTTGAGCGGCGTTGTCCTGGGCATCGCCATCGGTTTCATCAATGACCGGTCCACGTATTTCTGCCTGGGGCAGTTGTTGCGGCAGGGATTGGACCGGCTGCGCGCCGTGGTGTTGTTTCTGGTGGTCGGTTTTTATCTGGCGAAGTATCTGATTTTAGGCCTAAGTGTGTATGGGGTCGTCGCTCTGTTTCAAGCGCAGGGCGGCGCACATTCGCGGGCCGAAATCTTGCCTTTTTTGCTCGCGCTGGCCTGTGCTCTCCTTGGCTATCAGCTCGTGCGCTCGGGGCTGATGTTGCTCCGGCCCCAGGTGTATCTGGACCGCCGGCACAGTTGATCGGGCCGTGGCGGAGTACGTCCGTTGCGGGCAAGCCCGATTTGATGGGAGGAATAACTAGATGAGCATTCATGCTGTGATGGCTCCCGATGTCTTGTTCCATATCGGACCATTTGTGGTGACGAATTCGATGCTGACAGCGTGGGTTGTCATGATCTTCCTGGTGGGAGTGTCGCTGCTGGCAACGCGACGGATGTCCGTGGTGCCGGAGTCACGGCTGCAGAATCTCATGGAGCTGATCGTCGAATTCCTGCTGGATCTTGCCGAAAAGACAGCGGGCAGCCAGGTAGGGCGCCGCGTGTTTCCTCTGGTGGCGACTTTGTTCATCTTTATCCTTACTGCGAACTGGTTCGGCATTCTGCCCGGCGTGGGCACCATCAAGCTCGTCGACCCGCACCATCCGGAGCACGCCGCACCACTCTTCCGCGCGGCAACGAGCGATCTCAACATGACCATCGCGATGGCCCTGATCGTTATCGTCATCGTGCAGGTGCTGGGTGTGACCACGAATGGGGTGCGCGGGTACCTGAGGGAATTGAGCACCCCGCTCCTGCTGACCCCGATCCACCTGATTGGCGAACTCTCGCACGTCATCTCGCTGAGCGCCCGTCTCTTCGGCAACATCTTCGGTGGTGAAGTCCTGCTTGCCGTGATGTTCGCGCTGGTGCCGTATTTCGTTCCGGTCGTCTTCATGGGGCTGGAGATGTTCTTTGGGTTCATTCAAGCACTGATTTTCTCGGTATTGGCGATTGTGTACATATCTCTGGCGGCGTCCGGACACGGTAGCGAGGAACATGCCGGCGCGCATTGAATTGCCGCATAACACGTAATCTCGCACTTGCGAAAGGAGAACTGTTTCATGACGGATGATGGATTGATTAAGCTTGCGGCTGGTTTGGCAATTGGACTGGGCGCGATCGGCCCCGGTCTCGGGATCGGGATCGCGGTCAGTAAGGCGATGGAAGCGATTGGACGCAATCCCGAAACGGAGAACGCTGTCCGCTCGACGATGATTCTGGGTGCCGGTCTGGCGGAAGCGGTGGCCATTTATGCATTTGTCATTGCGTTGATTCTGTCCCTGGTTGTCTAGCTGACGGCTCGGGCAAACAGACGGGGAGACGGTTCGGCACCTGGCACGCACACGGTGTGTTTGACCCGTCGCGATGCGCTGTCTGGCTGCTGCAAGCAGCCAGGACGGGCCGGTGGTGACGGTCATATTCGTATCACCCCGCGGTAGCTCGGGAAGTCGCGAAAGGTTGCGAAGCAAATGAAAGAATTGGGTATTGATGTTTGGCAGCTATTCTGGCAGATGGCCGCGTTTGCAGTCCTGGTCTTCTTGCTCTGGAAATTCCTGTACCGGCCAATCCTGGCGATGCTGGATGAACGGCGGGACCGTATTGGACAGAGCATGAAAGACGCCCAGAAAGCCTCCGAGAGTGCGGAAGAGCTGCGCCGCGAGTTGGAACGACAACGCACTGAAGCGAAGCGCGAGGGGCAGGCGATCCTGGCGCAAGCTGCCGAGATGAGCGAGAAATTGAAGGCCGATATCCTGGTGCAGGCCCGTTCCGAAGCCGCCAAAATGCTTGAGGATGCCAAAAAACAGATTGAAGCCGATCGCGAGCGCTCCATGGCCGAGCTGCAAAAACAGGTGGCGGATTTAGCCCTGACGGTGAGCCAGAGTGTGCTGCCCGGTGCGATCGATGAGCAGACACATCGTCGTTTGATCGACGATTTTCTCAAGAAGACGGACGCTTTGAACTGAAGGACAGACCCGTCAGGCGGCTGGTGATCCGCACGGACTGCCGCGCGGCGTGAACCCTCCTCCCTGGGGAGGGACAGAGGGGGTAGATATCCCAAGTGAGAACGGAAGAGTTAGCCACGAGTTATGCCAAGGCCATTTACGAAGCTGCTTTCGAGACGTGGTTACTTGCTCTGCGGCAGGTGCGCGATGGTTTGCATGCTGACGCGCAATTGGCATTCCTGTTGACCGATCCGGGCAAGGATGATGAAGCAAAACGGCCCATCGTGAAGGCACTTCTGCCCGCCGGAGGCAGTGCGGAGATGGAAAATTTCGTCCTCCTGCTGGCGCGCAATGGACATCTGGGCATGCTCGAGGAAATCAGCCAAGAATTCGGTCTGCTGGTCACGTTCAAACAGGAGCGGGTGGCTGCATTGGTGACGACGGCTGTGCCATTGACCGCCGCGGAGAAGGCAGCCATGCAGCAGCAATTGAGCCAGCATTACGGTGACCGGTTGGACTTCGAATATGCGATCGATCCCGAAATCCTGGGCGGCGTGATCGTACGCGTGGCCGGCAAGGTGATCGATGACAGTGTCGCCGGCAGGCTGGCGGCATTGCGGACGCGGTTGGGCGTGTCGTCACGTTGAGACGGTAGCGGCGCCGTGCTATTGGTTGGACGACGCAAACGAGAATGAGTGGTTGGGTTTTGTCAGGCGGCGGTGTTCGGCTGCCAACCTGCGCGAGTTTGTTTTGAGGGGCACCGGCGGTTGAGCGCCGAGACCCAGGAGGCAGTTTCGATTATGGGTTTTCGGACCGAAGAGATTGCAAGTAGCATCAAACAGCAGATTCTGGACTTCACCCCCCGCGTCCAGGAGATCAACGAGGGCACGGTCATCGAAATTGGAGATGGCATTGCCCGCGTGTCCGGTTTGAGCGGGGCGATGACCGCTGAGTTGCTGGAGTTTCCGGGAGAGACCTACGGGATCGTGTTGAACCTGGAGTCCGACAACGTGGGCGCGATCATTCTGGGTGACTTCACCCACATCGAGCAGGGTGACACGGTCAGGAGCACCGGACGGATCGTATCCGTGCCGGTCGGCGATGCGTTGCTTGGCCGTGTAGTCAACGCGCTCGGGCAGCCGGTCGATGGCAAGGGGCCGATCAATACCGACAAGTACCGGCCGATCGACCGCCTGGCGCCCAACGTCATCACACGGCAGAGCGTCAATACGCCGGTCCAGACGGGGATCAAGGCGATCGATGCGCTGATTCCCATTGGCCGCGGGCAGCGCGAGCTGATTATCGGCGACCGCCAGACGGGCAAGACCGCTCTCGCCATCGATACGATCATCAACCAGAAGGGCAAGAACCTGTACTGCGTCTACGTGGCGATCGGGCAGAAGCTATCGAGTGTCGCGCAGGTGGTGGGTACGCTCGCGAAATTCGGTGCACTGGACTACACCACGGTTGTGGTCGCTGCGGCCTCCGATGCGGCGGCCCTGCAATACATCGCACCGTACGCCGGCTGTGCGATCGGTGAGGAGTTCATGGAGCGGGGCGATGAGGCACTGATCGTGTACGATGATCTGTCCAAGCATGCCTGGGCTTACCGCCAGGTCTCGCTGCTGTTGCGCCGTCCCCCTGGCCGCGAGGCCTATCCGGGCGATGTGTTTTATCTGCACTCACGCCTGCTCGAGCGTGCCGCCAAGATGGCGCCCGAGTTCGGTGGAGGCTCACTGACCGCGCTGCCGATCATCGAAACGCAGGCCGGCGATGTATCGGCATACATCCCGACCAACGTGATTTCCATTACCGATGGGCAGATCTATCTGGAATCCGACCTGTTCTATTCGGGCATCCGGCCGGCAGTGAACGTCGGTCTGTCGGTATCGCGTGTCGGTGGCGCTGCCCAGATCAAGGCGATGAAGCAAGTCGCCGGTCCGCTGCGCGGTGAACTATCGCAGTTTCGCGAAGTGGCGGCATTCGCCCAATTCGGGTCCGATCTCGATGCGGCGACGCGCATGCAGTTGGAGCGCGGGTTGCGTTTGACCGAGGTATTGAAACAGCCGCAGTATGAGCCCCTGCCGGTCGAGAAGCAGGTCATGGTCCTGTTCGCGGCAACCCACGATCATCTCGACAAGGTGACGGTGGAGAAAGTCAGCGCATGGTGTACGGCTTTCCTGACCTATATGGACGCGACGCGGCCCGAAGTGGGACAGATGATTGTGGATGAGCAGGCGTTGACGCCGGAGATCGAAAGCATGTTGGTGTCGGCGATTACGGATTTCGGCGTTACAGTCAGTCTGTAGGTCAGCGGGCAAACGGTTCCCGTGCGCGTGCCTGGTGCTGGTGCAGCGGTGCTTGAAGCGATGATGGAGTAGACGGTGGCAACTTTACGTGGGATCAGGCGGCGTATCCGCAGTGTCAAGAACATATCGCAAGTCACGCGGGCGATGCAGATGGTGGCGGCGTCCAAGATGCGGCGCGCCCAGGAGCAGGTCCTGGCGACGCGCGACTATGCGGAGAAGGCGTGGGAATTGCTGGTTAACCTCGCCTCGCAGCCTGTCGAGGACGAACCCTACCCGTTGATCACCGCGCGGCCAGTGCATGCGATCGGGCTGATCTTGATTACCGGTGACAAGGGGTTATCCGGCGGGTACAACCATAACGTCATCCGCCAGGCGCTGAGCTTCATCGCCGAGACCGGGCACGAAATGCCGGTACGGCTGATCACCGTGGGGCGCAAAGGGCGTGATGTGATGGCACGGTTGGGCATGGACATCGTGGCCGATTTTTCGGAGAGGCTGCCCTCACAACCGCGCGTCATTGATGTGTCACCGATTGCACGCGTGGCGATGGAGGACTTCGCGAGTGGCATCTTCGACGAAGTGTACATGGCGTACACGCTCTTCCACAACACGATGAGCTACCAGCCGGTCGTGGTCCGTTTGTTGCCGGTGTACACGGCGGATGAGTTACAGGTTGTATTGCGGAGTGGTATTTTGCCGCCCAATTTGCGGAATATCAAACCGATCACGGGCGGGGAATACCTCTACGAGCCGAGCGCCAACACCTTGCTGGATACGGTGGTGCCGCGCTTCGTCGAATTGTTGATCTACCAGGCCGTTTTGGAGTCTTTTGCCAGCGAACACAGTGCGCGGATGGTAGCCATGCGCAACGCAACCGACAACGCGCGCGAGATGATCGCTGACCTGACGGTGACCTACAACCGTCTGCGCCAGGAAGCAATTACCAAGGAAATCCTGGATATCGTCGGCGGCGCTGAGGCGCTGGCGCAGTTGACCGGCTGACCGGCCGGACGACGAGCTGGCGGGTCCCACTCGTTGTCGACTGGGTGGGTGAGCATGGAGACTGGCGCCGGGGTACGCCAGGATAAGTTGAAGGAGTAGTGGATGGGACAGGAATCATTGGGTCGAGTGGTCCAGGTGATCGGACCGGTGGTTGATTTGGAGTTTCCGGAAGGGCAGTTGCCCGAGATTTACGATGCCGTGCGCATTCCCGTTGCCCGTGACAACGAACTGATCGTGGAGGTGCAACAGCATCTCGGCAACAACTGGGTGCGCTGCGTCGCGATGGACGTCACCGACGGTCTCTCGCGTGGTATGGAAGCGATCGCGACCGGTGCGCCGATCAAGGTGCCGGTCGGGACGGCATGTCTCGGGCGGATTTTCAACGTCGTCGGCCGGCCCATCGACGAGCAAGGTCCGGTGGACGCAGCCGAATACTATCCGATCCATCGTCCCGCCCCTTCGTTCGAAGATCAGGTGACGGAACCCGAGTTCTTCGAGACCGGCATCAAAGTAATCGACCTGATTGCTCCGTTCATGAAGGGTGGCAAGACCGGTATCTTCGGCGGTGCCGGTGTGGGAAAGACCGTCATCATCATGGAATTGATTCGCCGCGTGGCGACCGAGCACGGTGGCTATTCGGTGTTTTCCGGGGTCGGCGAACGCTCTCGTGAGGGCAACGACCTGTGGCACGAAATGCGTGAATCGGGCGTTATCGACAATACCGTCATGGTCTTCGGACAGATGAACGAGCCGCCGGGCGTGCGGTTGCGCGTCGCGTTAACCGGTCTGACGATGGCCGAGTATTTCCGCGATCAGGGCAAAGACGTGCTGCTGTTTATCGACAACATTTTCCGCTTCGTGATGTCCGGTTCGGAAGTGTCTGCCCTGCTCGGGCGCATGCCGTCCGCAGTGGGCTACCAGCCGACACTGGCTTCCGAGATGGGTGAGCTGCAGGAGCGTATCACCTCGACGAAGCGCGGCTCGATCACGTCGATGCAGGCTGTTTACGTGCCGGCGGATGACTATACCGATCCCGCTCCCGTGGCGACGTTTGCGCACCTCGATGCGACGATCTCGCTGGAGCGTTCCATCGCAGAGCAGGGCATCTATCCTGCCGTCGATCCGTTGGCTTCGACGTCGCGCATCCTGGATCCGCTGGTGGTGGGCCAGGAACACTATCAGGTGGCGCGTGACGT
>CAZPTF010000136.1:0-2949 GCA_964589015.1 uncultured Anaerolineae bacterium | reverse complement strand
ATGCAGGGCGGGATCGAAGATGTGGTCGAGGCAGCCGAGCGCATTCGCCAGGAGACGGAACGACGCGCAGCCCGGTTGCAGACGTAAGCGGCAGCCTGTGAGAGAGGGTGGGGCAGATGGCCCAAAAGCTTTCATGTGAAGTGGTGACCGTGGAACGCGTGGTGTTCCGCGGTGAAGCCAATATGGTGATTGCCCCCGGTGTGATGGGACAGATGGGTATTCTGCCGCGGCACGCCCCGCTGTTGGCAGCGTTGCAGGAAGGCGAGCTGATCATCAGAGGGGTCGGGGGTGTTGCGGAAGAGGACATTTCGATGGCGATCGGCGGTGGGTTCATCGAAGTGCTGGATAATCGCGTGACCGTGCTGGCCGATTCGGCGGAACGCGCGGATGAGATTGACCTGGATCGGGCAGCAGCGGCGCGGCAGCGTGCGCTGGACCGGCTGCACTCTCCCGACAGTCGGGAAAGACCCGATCTGGCGTCTGTGGAAGCGGCGTTGCGGCGCTCGAACGTGCGTTTGAAGGTAGCAAAGCGCAGGCGTTCACGGCGAGTCCAGGGACCTGACGGCGGTGGTACACCGGGGGGTGTGGCCTGATGCCGGCGGGATGGAGGATGGATGTTTTCTAAGCATATTGGGATAGATCTGGGCACAGTCAATGTCCTGGTGTATGTACGGGGCCGTGGTATCGTGCTGCAGGAACCGTCGATGGTGGCGGTGTCGAACGTGGATGGCAAGATCGTCGCTGTGGGCAACGAGGCACGCACGATGTTGGGACGCACGCCGGAGGTGATCGAAGTGATGCGGCCCATGCGCGACGGCGTGATCGCAGACTACATGGTCACTGAGGCGATGCTGCGCTACTTCATCGCCAAGGTGGTCGGCAGGTTCCCGCTGATCCGTCCGGTGATCATGATCAGCGTGCCGGTCGGCGTGACCAGTGTGGAAAGCCGGGCTGTGCACGATGCGGCGATTCAAGCTGGTGGGCGCGAGGCGTATCTGTTGCCCGAGCCGCTCGCGGCGGCGCTGGGCGCCGGTCTGCCTATCGATACACCGAGCGGCAACATGATCGTCGATTTGGGCGGTGGGACCTGCGAGGCGGCGATCATCTCGCTCAACGGCATCGTCGTCAGCTCATCCGTGCGCGTGGCCGGCAACAAGCTCGACGATGCGATCTCCGCCTATATCCGCCGCAAGTACAATCTCGTAATCGGAGACCAGACTGCGGAGGAGGTCAAGATCGCCATCGGCAGCGCCTTGCCGCTGGAAGAAGAAATGGTCATGGAAATCAAGGGCCGCGATCAAGTCGCCGGTTTACCGCGGACCGTCGAGGTCACCTCCTCCGAAGTGACCGAAGCGATGGCTGAACCGCTGGCGGCAATCGTGGGAACGGTCCGTGCGGTGCTGGAAAAGACGCCGCCGGAACTGGCATCCGATGTAATCGATCGCGGAATGGTGCTGGCAGGCGGAGGCGCGATGTTGCGTGGCCTGGACCGGCTGCTGGCGCAGGAAGCAGGAGTGCCGTGCTTCGTGGCCGATAACCCGATTGGCTGCGTCGCCCTGGGCGCGGGCAAGGCGCTCGAGAATTACGAAATCCTCAAACGAACCATGCCCCAGTGGTAGGGCGCGCCGCGAGCCCGTTCCGGATCAGATGTAGTAGGTCATGCGCTGCAACTGGATGACCGGGTCGAGGTACTCGACGCGTATCCCCGCTGGGACCGTCAGCGTGATCGGCGCGTAGTTGAGAATGGCTTTGATGCCGCTCGCGATCATTGTGTCCGCGACGCTCTGCGCCTCTTCGGCAGGAATCGCCAGGATCGCGATTTTGAAACCCTCGCGGCGTACCACCTCTTGCATCTCGCTGATATCGCGAATGGCAACGTCCAGCCATTTCTCGCCAACCTTTTGCGGGTTATTGTCGAAGATGGCGGCGATGCGAAAACCGCGTTCCATCAGGATGCTGTGGTGCACCAGCGCATGCCCCAGGTCCCCGGCGCCGATCAGAATAACGCGCCAATCGTGGTCGACGTGCAGGATATTCCGTAACTGTTCTTGCAGGTTGGCGATATCGTAACCTGTGCCCTGCTTGCCGAACTCGCCAAAGTGGGACAGGTCCTTGCGAATTTGGGCGGAGCTAATGCCCAGCTTTTCGGCCAGTTCTTTCGAGGAAGTCACCTTCTGTCCTGATGCCGCCATGAAGTTGAGACAACGAAGATAGATCGGCAGCCGGCTGACGACGATGTGGGGTGGTTGCAGAAACTGCGCCATTTTGTCCTCCTTCTCCTTGCTTGTGAGTTACGCACCTCATTCCAGGCTGTCACCTGGCTGGACGAGTTGTGAATTCCTGCTCAAAGCATTTTATCACACTTCGCGATTTATGGCAAACAACTCGTACCGTTCCGCCTGCGCGGCGGTCCACGCGAACAGGCTGCCAGGCACACGCCAGGGCATGACCGGACCTTGGCCCGGTCCGGACCGACCAGACGAAGGAGGTGCTGCGGGGCTGAAGTCCCGCGCTAAGGAGACGAAGTCCTGCGGACTGGTGCAGTCTGGGCGGAATAGCCGGCATCAGCAGGCTTCGTATTGGCTGGTCCGGGACTGCGGTTGCGGGCATCCCACGCGGACAGCCGCACCCAGAGCCACCAGCGCTGAATTCATCGGTCTATTGCACGACGGTCGAGGGTTCGAGTTCTGCCACCGGGTGCACGAGGTTAAGCCCGCTTCAGCGGGCGCAGTCGCATAGCGCGGCGATGAAGTCGCCGCGCGGGCGTGCGCAAACGGGTAACCTCGCCAGCGGATCTGTCGCAGCGGAGGTGCCGTTCTTGTCGAAGAAAGCCTGACTACCCCGGCTCTGGGTGCGTCCGGAAATTTTGGGACTGGCAAGCAACGGGCAGGTCGTGTTTTCAGCGTGATCTGCCAGGTTCACACGAATATCTTCGTGGCGGTCAAGACT
>CAZPTF010000135.1:5396-10417 GCA_964589015.1 uncultured Anaerolineae bacterium | reverse complement strand
ACGCTGATCCCCTACTTCAAGGGTCACGTGACCGACTACCTGACGAGCAACGCACCGGTGTTCGCCGCCGACTACGTCGTCGCATACATCAGCCAGACGCAGCGCAAGGGACCGAACATCCCCTTGTGGGAATACCTGCAGCAGCAGACGCCGGAGGCGACGCTGCAGTTGCATGGCATCGACTACGCACGCATCTATCGCGGCGCGCGATTCCTGAGCACGGCCGTACCGCAATCGATGCAGACGCGGGTCGATGCGGATTTCGGCGGACGAATCCGGCTGATTGGCTACGACGCGCAGGCCGGCCAGGGGCACGTCACACTCGAGCTGTTCTGGCAGACGTTGCAGGACACGCTCCCGAATTACACCGTCTCGGTGCGGCTCAAGGACCGCGCCGGTCACTACTGGGCGCGGCAGGAAGGCGAGTGGATCTCTGGCCTGCTGCCGACCAGCCAGAGCGCCCCGCGTTACGTCGTGCGCGATCCCCGCACACTGCCCTTG
Source organism: uncultured Anaerolineae bacterium (assembly GCA_964589015.1). Taxonomy (GTDB): domain Bacteria; phylum Chloroflexota; class Anaerolineae; order DAOTYC01; family DAOTYC01; genus CAZPTF01. The sequence goes on along the minus strand of CAZPTF010000135.1, from coordinate 9,916 downwards.
CCCGCAGGGATGCCGGAAGGCCGTTACACGCTGGAGCTCTACGTGTACAATCCGGTTTCCGGAGAGGACCTGGCACTCGTCGATCCGGATGGCACAGTGCCTGCCTTTGGATTGGAAGCGGGTACGCTGTTCGTTCCCAAGCAGACGGCAACACGTGACGACGTCTCACCGCAGGTCACCGTAGATGAGGCATTCGCAGATGGCGTGCGCCTGATCGGCTACGACTTGCTCGAAACACAGGCAGCGCCGGGCGGGACGATCTCGCCGGTATTGTACTGGCTGCCGACACAGCCACTCACCCAATCGCTGTCAGTTGCGCTCCGCCTGGAGACCGAATCCGGCGCTGTGCTCGGCACGACCGAACGGCCGGTCGCCGGCGGCGAATTCCCAACGACCCGCTGGCAGGTGGGCGACGTGGTCCGGGACTGGCAGTCGCTGCCGATCCCGCCGGACGCGCCTTCCGGGTCCTACCTCATTGCCGTCGCACTTCACCCCGCAGGTAGCGCTGCAGATGACGGGACGTACTCGACCACGCTGGGAATGGTCAAGATCGCCGGGCGCGCGCACCATTTCGAGGTACCGTCCGGCATCCAGCACGCCACCGCCTACCACTTCGCCGGCGTGATCGACGGCATCGGGTACGATCTCGATACGACGGGTCTCGCCAGCGGACAGTCGCTGCGGCTGACCCTTTACTGGCGGGCACGGACGACTCCGCCGGTGTCCTACAAGACCTTCGTCCACGTGATCGGCCCGGATGGGCAGGTGTGGGCACAGCACGACACCATTCCGCTGGCTGGGGAGGCACCGACGACCGGTTGGCTGGGCGGTGAGGTTATCGCCGACGCCATCGCCCTTGAGCGCCCTTCCGACGCGCCGCCGGGCCGCTACGAGATTCGCGTCGGGTGGTACGACGAGTCCACGGGACAACGTCTGAACGTCTTGGATGGCAATGGCACAGCGCTGGGCGACTTCGTGACGCTTGGCGACGGGTTCGTGATTGGTCCGGCACAGGAGGTCAGCCCATGACAGCATGGCGACGCGCCTGCGTCAGATACCAGGGCTGGATCATCCCGCTCGCCCTCTTTGCGGTCGCGCTGTTGCCGCGCGTCTTCGCCCTGAGCCATTTCATCACCGTCGACGAACCGGCGTGGATCAACCGGTCCGCGCGGTTCCTGCACGCCTTGCTGACGAACGACCTGCTGGACACCCTGGACCCGCACGTGCTGGACGGCGGAGGCCCCGGCATCGTGACGATGTGGGCCGGCTCGATTGGGCTGCTCGTCCGCTACGTGCTGGGGGGGATACCTGCCGGCGACGGGCTGCTCCCGTTCGTGCAGTTCTACATGCGCCCGATCGACAGCCCGGCCATCCTCCCGTACGCACGGATGGTCACGGTGCTGCTGTCCGCATCGCTCGTGCCCGCGCTGTACCTGGGGTTCAAGGACTGGCTCGGCGAACGCGTCGCCCTGTTGGGAGCGTTGGTGCTGGCCTTCGACCCGTTCTACGCAGCCCACTCGCGCGTGCTGCACCACGATGCCCTGGTCACGATCTTCGTCGCCTTCTCGCTGATGTGGATGCTGAGCGGGTTGTGGCATCGCTACTCCCACTGGAAGATGGTACTGTCGGGCGTGACATTCACGCTGGCCGTCCTGAGCAAGCTCATGGGCGGCATTCTCGGGCCGTTCTTCATCGCGCTATTGGTCCTCGCGTATTTCCAGTCACCGGTGTTCCGGGAAATGGCGCGTCTGGACGCGATCCGGCGCTTGGTCGTAGCTGCGGCGATCTGGGGGGCCAGCGCCATCGTCGTGTTTGCGCTGTTGACGCCCGGGCTGTGGGTGGATCCCGGCTTGCTGTTCGAAGCCCTGTTCTGGCGAGGCGCGATCATGGCAGAGAAGGCCCACGCGCAGTTCTTCATGGGCGCAGCCACCGACGATCCGGGGGCATTCTTCTATCTCGTGGTCTTTCTGTTCCGCACCACCCCGGTGACCATCCTGGGCTTCGTGCTATCCCTGTGGGCACTGAGACGGCAGACGCCTACGGCCAGACAGCTCGTCTTCGCCGTGCTCGCATTCGTGGTGCTGTTCACGCTGTTCATCACGGTCCCGCTGAAGAAGCAGGACCGCTACCTGCTGCCGATCTTCCCGTGGATCGATCTGCTCGCGGCGATCGGCTGGCTAGCCGCGCTGGAATATCTCGTCCGATTCAGGCAACGCGCCATCGAGACCGTCCGCGCCCGGTACGTGCTGCCGGTGGTCCTGGTCCTGCTCCAGTGCGGCCTGCTTTTGGGCGACTACCCGTACTACTTCAGCGCGTACAATCCGCTGTTCGGGGGCACTCCGATGGCTGCAAAGGCACTTCTCGTCGGCTGGGGCGAGGGGTTGGATGAGATCGGCAGATACCTGGGCCAGAAACCGGATGCGGAAACGCTCGTCGTATCCGCCATCCCTGCCATCAGCCTGCGACCCTACTTCCCCGGCGAAGTCATGGACTTCTACGATGCCCGTTCCTACCTGTGGGCAGATTATGTCGTCACTTACGTCAGCCAGTTTCAACGCAACTTCCCATCCGCGGAGCTTCTCCAACAATTTCGTGGCCTGGAGGTGGAACACGTCTATTCCCGGCACGGCCTGCCGTACGCGTACATCTACAAGGGCATCCGCTTCGCTCCTTACCACGGGCCCACGGCCGCCAACCCAACCGAGCTGGACTTCGGCGGGCTGTTCCAGCTGACGGGTTACGACGACGTCACCACACCCGAGGCGACCGGTACGCTCCAGCTCCGCCTCTACTGGGAATCGCTCGCGCGCACGGAGACCGACTACACGTGGTCGGTGCGCCTGGAGGATCGTGCGGGCCACCGCTGGGCGCAGACCGACGTCAGGCCGATGGGGGGCGTGCTGCCGACGAACCTGTGGAGGCCCGGCGCGGTCGTCATCAGCGATGACGCTATGCTGGAGCTGCCGCCCGGCATGCCTCCCGGCGACTACGACCTCTACCTGCAGGTCTATGCCCTGGCGGACATGAGCGTCCTTGCGGTGAGCGATCCGAGCGGCCGCAGCAGCCCGACGGTCGCCTACCTCGGGACCGTGCCCGTGCGCGGGTGGACGGGTCCCGACGCCGAGGCATCGCTGTCCGTGCAATACCCGGTCGGCCAGCAGCTTGCAGCCGGCATCGAGCTGATCGGCTTCGATCTCCCCGAGTCGGAGACCAGTCCGGGGAAGCACCTGCCGGCCACCCTGCACTGGAAAGCGCACGGCGACGTGCCTGGGAAACTAATCGTCCGCTTCGAGCTGTTGGATGAATCCGGTACTGTCATCCAAACTATCGCGGAAGAACCCCCCTCAGGCATATACCCGACCGGTGCATGGAAGGCCGGGGAGATCGTGCAGGGCCGCTATGAGCTGGCGATTCCCGGCAACATCGCCAACGGCACATACAACGTCAGGCTCATTCTGGTCAAACCGGGCGAAACCCCAACGGGACAGCCCCTGGTCGATCTGGGCCGGATTGCGGTTGCCGGACGCTCCCACTCCTTCGCGATTCCTGACGACATCCCCTTCCGCCAAACCGCCGAGTTTGGTCAGAGTATCGCGTTGCTCGGTTTCGGTCTCGAGCCCGGGTCGGCCAAACCGGGCGACACGGCCCTCCTGACGCTCTACTGGCAGGCGCTGGCTGAGCCCGGCGCCCGCTACCAGGCGTTCGTCCACGTGCTGGATCCCGACTTGACCATCCGCGCCCAACATGATAGTATTCCCGGACAGGGTACCCTGCCGACCGATACCTGGCTCCCCGGCGAGGTCATTTCCGACGTCCACCCGATCGCATTGGCCACGGATGTGCCCGAGGGGGCCTACCAGATCGAGGTCGGGCTCTACGATTCGGGAGACGGGCAACGACTGACGGTCAGCAGCCAAGAAACTGCGGACAAACAGGACCACATTGTGTTAGAGCGACCTATCCATGTTCGACAATAAGCCATTCACCACGGAGGTTAGCACACAGGACTGCCACGAGGGAGACGCCCGCGGATGCGCGGCAAGCAGGCCAATCTACGTCGTGGGCGCCGTGGTCTTGATCACGCTGCTCGCGTTCTCGCTGCGTACGCAGCACCTCTTCACGATTCCCCCGGGGTTCAATTACGACGAGGCAGCCCATGCCATGGACGCCCTGGAAGTCTTGCAGGGCCACCTGACCGTCTGGTCGGCGCGCAGCGGCGGCAACCCCATGCTGTTCATGTACTTCATCGCCGCGTCGTTCGGTTTGCTCGGCGCACATCCGTTCGCCCAACGGCTCGTAGTCGTGTTCCTGAGCACCGCGACGATTCCCGCGGTGTATCTGCTTGCGAAGACGATGTTTCGCCGCTACGGCAGGAAACGGGCGCAGTTCATCGGAGTTCTCGCAGCGCTCGGTCTTGCCACCTCATTTTGGCACCTCAACCACAGCCGCATGGGGCTGGAGTTCAACCCCGCGCCGTGCTTCGAAGTGCTGTCGTTCTACTTCATGTGGCGCGCTCTGCT
>CAZPTF010000135.1:0-5296 GCA_964589015.1 uncultured Anaerolineae bacterium | reverse complement strand
TCACTTCCTGCTCAATCCGGCTGATTTCTTTGGCCGCGCCGGTGACACCGTCTTTCTGAACCCGGTGGTCAGCCAGGGCAATCCCTGGCCGCGACTGCTGCAGGGCGCGATCGCCAACATCGGCGCCTTCGGCTTCACCACGGACGAGAACGCGCTGGCGAACGTGCCCGGCCGCTCTCTGCTCGATCCCGCCCTGGCAGCGCTGTTCTGGGCCGGGTTGCTCTGGAGCGTGTACCGCTTCAAGCGTCCGCCGTATGCCTTCTGTGTGCTGTGGTGGGCGGTCATGCTGGTGCCGGTCATCCTGGCGCCGGACCGTTTTCCGCACTTCGGGCGTCTGATCAGTACGGCGCCGGTGGTCTACATCCTGATCGCGGTCACTCTCGATCAGCTCTGGCATGGGCTGACCCGCCTGACGGCAACCAAACCACCGCTGTGCCGGGCCGTCCGGGTCATCCTGGGCGGCGCAATCGTGCTCGCTTACGGGACCTCCGCCGTTTCGGCATATCAGGACTATTTCTACACCTGGGCCACGAGCCGCAACACCTACGGGGACTTCTACGGTCCCACCGTCGAACTGGCCGACCTGATGAACGCGGACACCTCCACGGACGCGGTCTACGTTTTGCCGTGCAACACGCGCCCGCCGGCGTGCGACTACTACACGCTGGACTTCTGCCATCGCGCTGGCGTGCCCTACTACGCGATCCGCATGAACGAATGGGAGGTACCCGAAAAGCTGACGCAGGTCAGCGCCGATAAGACCCTGGTGAAGCTGATCCACCTGAAGATCGGGAAACGCAAATTCGAGATCGAAGAAGCCGATCCGAAACGCATCCTGGACTTCCTGCTGGAGCGGTACGGGCGACTGGAAGCCGTCGAGACGTACCCGGCATACGACATCCGCCACTATCGCCTGCCATCGCCCGGCACCGACTTCACCGCTGTTGCATCCGCTGAACGGTTGGACGCTGCCTTTGGCGGGCAGTTGCGCCTGCGGACCGCGGCGTTTGGTGACGCGTCCGGCCCGGCGACCAGCACGGCGCAGCGCGTGCCGTCCGGCGGCATCCTCTGGGCATTGCTCGAATGGGAAGCGCTGGGCGAGGCCGGTGAGAACTACAAAGCCTCGCTGCGCTTGCGTGATGGCGCAGGTCATTTGATTGCCCAGCGCGACCACCCCCTGCAGGACAACACGCAGGATCCGACCACGCGGTGGAAGCCGGAAGACGGAACCGTGCCGGATTACTACCTGCTCCCCATTCCCTACACGACGCCACCTGGTGAGTACACCATCGAGGTCGTGGTCTATTCGCCCGATTCGCTTGCCCCGCTGTCCGTGGACGGCGTGGCGGGCGCCGTATCCGCCACGCTCGGAGGCGTACAGATCGTTCCGCCGCAGACCATCTCCGCAACGGTGGAAATCGAAGCCGGCTCGCCGCTAAGCGCGACCGTCACACCCGAGATCGCCATCGCCGGGTACGACCTGGACAGCTCCCAGCCCTACTCGCCCGGCGGCCAGGGCACGATGGCGCTCTACTGGCGTGTCACCGGTACGCCAGCCACGGACCTCGACTGGCACCTGACGCTGCGCGACGCCGGGCACGAATGGCCGTTGATCCAGGCAGTTCCGCCGCTGGGCGCGCAATTCCCCACGTCTCAATGGACTGCGGGACAGCTCTGGAAGGCACTGTACGATTTCCGCGTGCCGGTGGATGTGCCCACCGGAAGCTACGATGTCGCCGGGTACTTCACCGCCGGCACGGGCCGTCAGGCCGGGGTCAAGGTCACGTTCGGCACGATCGATATCGCCGGTCGCGCGCGGCATTTCGAGATCCCCGAGATGGATCACAGCGCCGGCGCCGATTTCGGTGGCAAGATCCGCCTGCTGGGTTATGACGTGGATCCGGGGTCGCTTGAACCTGGTGGCGAGTTTACGGTCGTGCTCCACTGGCAGGCGCTCGCTACGATGGACACCAGCTACACGACGTTCGTGCAGCTCCTCGATGAGAACGGGACCTTGCGGGCACAGCGGGACGCGATCCCCGGGGATGGCACACTGCCGACGACCGGCTGGGCACCGGATGAAGTCGTTTCCGACCGGCTGACGATCCAGCTTGGCGGAGAGATACCGGCAGGGCGTTACACGCCCGTCGTCGGCATCTACGACGCGGCCACCGGACAGCGACTGCCCGTCTCCGGCGACGCGGGACGCCCGGCCGGGGATTACGTCGCGCTGGAAGCAGTCACGGTGGAGTAGGATGATGCCAGCAAAGCAGGTTATGATTTCGGAACAACGGGCCGGGACACGCTGGAAATGGCTGGAATGGGCGATTCCAGTGCTCATCGTCGCGCTGGCCGCCTTCTTCCGCCTCTACCGGCTGAATCAAGTCCCGCCAGGCTTCAATTTCGACGAGGCGGCCCACGCCATTGATGCACTCGACATCCTCGCCGGGCATCACACGCTCTTCTCACCAAAACTGCAGGGCGTGGAGTCGTTCTTCATGTACTGCACGGCCGGCGCTTTCCTGCTGCTAGGACCGAGCCCATTGGCGCAACGTCTGCTCAGCGCGGCGATCGGGATCGCCACCGTCGCGGTCACGTACCTGATGGTGCGCGAGATGTTCCGCGAGGAAGGCGAGAGGCGACGGACGTGGCTGGCGGCACTGGCAGCGCTGGGACTGGCGACGTCGTTCTGGCACGTCAACTACAGCCGCATCGGGCTGGAAGTGGGCATGACGCCCTTCTTCGCCGCTCTGTCATTCCTGTTCCTGTGGCGCGGGTTGCACACGAACCGGCCCATCGACTTCGTGTTGAGCGGGGTGTGGATGGGTATCAATCCGTATAGCCATCTGCCCGCCCGCTTCATGCCCATCCCCGTCGTGTTGTTCTTCATCATTCGTTGGGCCGCCACATCCCGAGCCGCTACAGCCAGTGGCACGACTCGCGTGCGGCACTTCCTGGACTCCTTCCGCCCACTGTTCATCATCGGAATTGCCGCCCTGGTCACCTACGCGCCGATGGGCGTGTACTTCGCCCTCCACCCGAGCGATTTCCTGGGTAGATCGGCCGTCACGTCGATATTCAACCCGACGATGAATCAGGGCGACTTCTGGGGGACGCTGTGGCGCAGCGCGTGGGGCACCTTTGGCGGGTTCGGATTCACCGCCGACGTGAACTGGCTGGCGAACCTGCCGGGCAAGTCGATCCTGAATCCCGTGCTGGCCGTGCTGTTCTGGCTGGGCGTCCTGCTGACCCTCGTGCGCATCCGCCGCCTGCCATACCTGTTCATCTTCCTGACCTGGTTCACGCTGCTCCTGCCGGCGGTCATCACACCCGAGCGGAGCCCGCACTATTCGCGGATGATGATCACGGCATGCGTCGCTTACATCTTTCCGGCAATCGCGCTTGTCACGCTCGGCGACCTGCTCGAACGCCTCTCGTGTCTGGGCCGGCACGTGTGGTTCACCTGTTCCGCGGCGGAGCTGCGTCACACCGTCGGGTATCCGGAGACGTCACCGGCCTGGCAGCAGTGGGCAGTGCGCATCATCCGCGTCGGCGTGTGGCTGGCAGTCGCCGTGCTCTTCGCCCTGACCGGGTTATCGACCTATCACGACTACTTCGACGTGTGGGCGAAGAGCGACGCCCATTACATGGCATTCGACGGGTACGCCGTCGAACTCGCGGAGCAGATCCGCGCTGAGGACGATCCCAATGCGACGTACGTGATCCCACGGGACATCCGCGCCGCCGAGTTTTACCCACATTACACTCTGGATTTCCTGCTGCGCGACGGCGCGCCCTACTGCTACATCCCCATGCAAGAGGCCAACGTGCCCGCCCGGCTGACCGAGGCGGGCCAGGGTAAGACGGTAATCCATCTGGTCAGGTGGAAGATGGACAAGCACAAAGAAGCCGACCCGAAGGGCTACGTGGACATGCTGCTCGAGAAGTTCGGCAGGCAGGTGGGCATGCGATCCTTCCCGGCCTACGACATCGCCACCTACGAGCTGCCCGCAGCGAGCGTGGATTTCACACGCTCCGTCGGCTACGAGCTTGTGGGCGCCGATTTCGGGGGTGAGATCGCGCTGCGCTCCGCCGCATACGGCAACGCCGGCTCGGTGGTACTCGACGAGGGGCATTCAGTGCCATCCGCCGGCTCGATCTGGCTCATGCTCGACTGGGAGAAGCGGGGAACTTCGGCAAACGACTATCGCACTTCGATCATCCTGGAGGACGCCACAGGTCACGCAATCGCCCGCACGGACCGCGACCTGATCCACGAGTGGCACATGCGCACCGGTACCTGGCCCGTCGGTGAACCTGTCGGCGACTACTATCTGCTGCGGGTTCCGGCTGGGACACCGCCCGGCGACTACGTGCTGCGCGCGCTCGTCTACGATGCGCAGACCCTGCAGCCGCTTCCACTCGCGGGCACGGGGGTGACCACCGCACTGCTGGGGACGTTGCACATTGTGCCGCCGGCAGAGCCTGTGGCTATCGACAGCGCGTCGATTCCGGTGCCTTTGGACATCGACGTAGGCGATGGCATCGTGCTGGCGGGCCTCGATTTGGATCTCGAGCGGCCGTACGCCCCCGGCGACTCGCCGACAATGACCCTGTACTGGCAGGTGGACTCATCGCCGCGATCAGATTGGCGGGTCGCCATCGCCCTGCGAGGTGACAACGGCCGGACCGAGCTCTGGCCGCCCGCGCGTCCGCTTGGGGACGGCTACCCGACTGACCGCTGGCGGGCCGGCGAGCGCTGGCGTGGCCTGTACGACCTGCGCATCCCACCCGACCTGGCGCGGGGGGAATACGATCTCGTGTTGGCCGTGACGGACCCGGACGGCACCATCACCGCGTCTGAGTTTGCTCTCGGTCGCCTGAAGGTCGCGGGGCGGCCCCGCTCATTCGACATCCCCGAGATCGCGCACCCGTCCGGATCGTCCCTCGGCGACGGAGTGCGCTTCCTCGGCTACGACCTCGCCACGCAGAACCTCCGGACAGGCGACACGCTTGTAATGACGCTGTACTGGCAGGCCGTTGCGCGCATGGAAACGTCGTATTCGATCTTCGTCCACGTGCTGGATGCCGCGGGGCAGGTCCGCGCGCAGCGCGATCTGCTGCCCGGCAACGGAGAAGCGCCGACCCCCGGCTGGATCGAAGGCGAAGTGATCGCAGACCGTGTCGAAATCCCGCTCGGCACCGATCTCCAGGCTGGCGACTACACGCTGGAGATCGGCATGTATGACCCGGCGACCGGAGTGAGGCTCCCGGTGTCGGAGGAGGGATCGGTCGC
>CAZPTF010000134.1:8298-10562 GCA_964589015.1 uncultured Anaerolineae bacterium | reverse complement strand
AAGAAGAAAACTATATGCAGAACACCTGCTGCCGTTTCCGAATTGCATGGTGACACCGTTCGTCGCTCGATTACGGTTGGACTATGTATAACCACTTTGATGCAATAAACGCTTCGCGTAGATTATGACAAGATAAATGACGTTTCGTATACTTGCTATTTGGATGTGTTGGTGTTAGAATCATTCGGTAGCTCACGACGAAATGGGGAGGAAAGGTACCCTCCCCATTTCTTATACTTATGGATCTGGCAGTTGGGAGTACGAGTGCGCATGAAGACTTTTGTGAAGATATTCTTCATTCTGGCGATCGCCTCAGTGGTCATCCTATCGAGTTTTGCCGCCGGTTATGGCACGCGTTGGTATTTCGATAAGGAAGCCCCTACGACCGAGGAAGCTGCCGAATTCTCGGTGTTCTGGGAAGCCTGGCATATTCTCGAAGACAACTTCTACGGTGAGTTGCCCGCTTCGAAACAGGTTGCCTACGGGGCAATACGCGGCGTCCTTGCTTTGTTGAATGACCAGCATACGACGCATGTCGAACCTGAACCCCGGCAGTTGGAAAAAGACAATCTGAAAGGGCATTTCGGTGGCATTGGGGCATATATTCATCGCAGTGCAGAGGGTCAAATTTCTGTCAAAGTGATGGACGATTCGCCGGCCATGCGTGCTGGCTTGCAGGACGACGATGTGCTTCTGAAAGTGGACGGCACCGCCGTGATTCCGGAAATGTCTGAGCAGGACGTTGTCCTGCTTATCCGCGGACCGGTGGGCGAACCGGTAACGCTGACTATCTCCAGGAGCGGTACACCTGAGCCGTTCGATGTGGAGATTATCCGTGAGAAGATCGAAACCCCTACTGTCGAATGGTCGATGTTGGATAACGGTATCGGCTATATCTCGATCAGTCTCTTTGGAGAACGCACGGCGAGTGAAATGCGCACGGCATTGGAGGAACTCAAACAAGATGATCTGCACGGTCTGATCCTCGACCTGCGTGACGACCCTGGCGGTCTCCTGAATGCTGCTGTAGATGTGACCGGTGAGTTCATTGGCCGTGAGGTCGTACTCCACGAACGCAAGAAAGATGGCACAGAAAAGGCGTATACCTCAGCAAACGGTGCGGTCATCTCAGATATCCCGATGGTTGTGTTGGTCAACCAGAACACAGCAAGCGCGTCTGAGATTGTCGCAGGGGCACTGCGCGACACCCTGCTCGTGCCACTCGTCGGAGAAAAGACGTTTGGCAAGGGTTCGGTACAATTGGTCTTCGATCTGTCGGATGGCTCCAGTTTGCATGTCACGGTAGCGAACTGGTTCACACCGGAACACCACAAAATCCAGGATGAAGGATTGACGCCGGACTACGAGGTGTCAATGGAGTCCGGCGAGCAGTCCGGTGAGGCTGCCGATCCGCAACTGGACAAGGCAATCGAACTACTGAGTGCTAACGAGACGTCCACGGAAACCTCGTAGCTGTCTTGTTGGTGGTACGGGGATTAGCGTAATGCAACAATCGGTAACGCGATTCATTCGCGCAGGTTTTCTTATGTGTTCGATCCTGGCGGCGATCATTTTGGCCTATTGTCTGGGTTTTGGATGCGGCCTGGCTTACCAGTCGCAGACCCCAGGGCTGGTTTCTGCCGCGCCCGAGACGATTGATCTGTTTCAACAAGCGGAAACACGACACGCGGCAGGTTTTCATGCGGACGAAACACTCGATGAGCAGTTTCGGGTGTTCTGGGAAGCCTGGGATCTCGTTGATGACGACTTCTATGGTGATCTGCCTGCTCAGCGGGAGCGAATCTACGGTGCAATCAAGGGGATGGTCGCCAGCCTGGGCGATGAGCACACCCTGTTTTTGACACCACAGGAGGCAGCGATCCTGTCGAGCGCTGATTCCGGCAGGTTCGAGGGAATCGGTGCCACGGTCCAGATTGACGAGCAGATCGGTTACCCACGGATAACACAGTTGTTCGCGGGACAACCGGCGTCGCGCGCCGGCTTGCTGGCCGGTGACGTTATCCTGGCAATAGATGACGTAAGTACGCACGCCATGTCGATTCTCGATGTGGTCTCGCTGATTCGTGGGCCGAAGAACTCAATGGTGCAGCTGACCATTCAACGGCAAGGAGATGGCGCGCCCGAATCATCTGTCGTTCCGGTAATGCGGCAAGAGATTGAGATTCCCGTTGTCGAAACTGAGATGTTCGAGGGTGGCGTTGCGTATCTGCGCCTGGCGGAGTTTAACAGCGTTGCGTCAAAGA